>JAZRMS010000255.1:0-3551 GCA_045647825.1 Christensenellaceae bacterium | reverse complement strand
CGGCTCTATCTTCGCTCTTCGTTATATCATTAATAGAAAAGCAAAACAAAACTAATCAAACATAAAACAACAAAAAACGCTATGGATTTTTCCGTAGCGTTTTTATTTTTTGCTTATTATAAAAGCGCCACGAATAATCATAGCGCTTTTATTTTAGAGATTATTGAACAAGATGTAATTTCTAGCAAAAGCGATTTAGTGAGAAAAATAGAAAAAGGACAAGTGTTCTTTTGAAGGCGCATACTTGGAAAGTATGTAACTGAAAAAAACACGAAGTAATTTGCACTATTTTTCCGCTAAAAGGAATTGCAGATTGAGAAAAAATCTCTCATTATTCTATCCAGCCGAACTCCCCTGGCGAGTGATGACGGTGACCTAAACCACCCATTGGGTGAGGTTCACGACACCATCTTGCACCCATGTAGAAACCAACGTTAAGCTTAAATGGATATCTCTTAAAGTCGATATCTTTCTTTGATACTCTGCCTATCATGTGCATATTTTCGCCGTTAGAAAGATCTGTTGCCTTCCACTTTTTCATAAACTCTTCAAGTCTTTCGTCGTTTACTGATTGATGTGAACGCGCATCTCCCCAAAGGAAAATTCTGCCAGATTTATCAAATACGTAAGTGCATTGTGGGAACATAAGTTCTGTTTCAAAGGTTACCCAGAAACTATCTTTATGGTTACTGAACACTTCCACGTCAAAATAATCGCCATCTTCGGCAATTCTAAATTTAGTGCCGTATTGATCATCCATCATAATCCACTCTGCGCTCTCTAACCCGTTTCTACCAGCCTTTGCGTGTTTCATTTCAGGCTCGTCGCCAACGTAATAAGTGAGTGCTATTTGGTTGTTTTTAATTCTGTTTTCTACTTCTACAAATTCGGTCTTTAATAGTTCTCTTAATTGTTTAATGCGCGCGCGTAGTTTTGCTGGGTGGAATTTATACCCCTCTGCCTCTGAGTGCCAACCAAGTCTGTTATCTGCCTTGCAAAGTGGGATCATTGCACTGCTGTTTGCTATTTCATCTTTTACGATTGCTTTCATTGCCTTTAATTCAGCAAGCGCGCTCTTGCATCTACCGTAACCGATATTTTGGCGGTGACGATAGAACTTTAAGATATTTAACCCACTTCTAAATAATAATCTTAATGCTTTTGCAATGTTAACTTGTTCGTTATTAGGATTATTCCACTCTTCCGTTTGAGCAAGTTGCTCGCAACCCTTTTCCCAGTTGAAATAGAGTTCTTCACAAAGAATAATCGCCTCGTCGATAGTGTGGCCGTATTGCAAGCAGTCGCCTATTCTATCGCCGTCCGTTTTATCCATTAATTGCCACGTTCTTGGCAAAGTAAAGTTCTTTGGCTTTAAAGATAAATCCCAAACGATACCGTCGTGCATTGGTCCGTAGTAGTTGAACATTACGTTTACGGGATATGACGTGTATGCCTTTTCAAAATATTCCCAAGCAGATACTGCGTGTGGAACTTCTTCCTTTTTCCAGTATAGTTTTGCTAAATCGAACAAGAATTCTTGCTTGGTTGCATATTGATTGTCCCCTGATAGCATACCAACAGACTTGCTCATAATGCAAGGATAGCTACCGAAGAACCAACATTCCATAACGCCCGTAGTTCCCGTTTCTACTGCGCCAACCATTTTGTCGTAAATTAGCCCCGGAACAGGGATATATGGAACGGATGCTAGTTCGTGAGAACAGCAAACTTGCATTTTTGCATAAAGCTCTCTGCCGTGCTTTTTAGCATACTCTGCAATCTTTTTATACATTCTTGATGGACCTGGATAGCAAAGGAAATAGTCGAACGCAAAACGCTTTTTGCCGAGTTGATAAACTCTGCCATCATCTTCAAAGTTAACCATTGAAATAGCGTTTTTAGGCGATTTAACGATATATTCTTCCATATCTTCGTCGCTAGTGCCACGCATTCCATAAGTCCAGCTGATAAAGTCGTATTTATCCTTTTCTACGGCGTCCATACCCTCTTTAAAGAGCGCAACGGTGCGGGTTATGCTGTCGTGCTTGGTTGTTCCTGCACAATGTGGACAGTTGTTTTTCCAAGTTCCGTCTGGCATAGGCCAAGAGTTACCGCAAGAAGTGGTGCGTTCGCCCTTTGTGATACTCATAATCCCGCCAAGACCTGGCGCTGCTTTAATAAGCCCTTCGCTTGCCTCTTTAAGGTATCCTGCACCAAAATCGGTGTATACGCAGAAAGCAGTTGGGCCTGCAGAGCTGTTGCCGTGTACTTGTGGATATTTTTCAAAAATACCTGGGTATTTGCTTGCGATTGCAGGTTCTTGCAATGACATTGGCGCAATAAGGAACATAAATATTTCCATACCGTATTTAGCAGCCTTTTCGATAAGCTTGTTTAATTTTTTAAGTCTATGTTCTCTAAATTGACCGAATTCTGGGATATAGCTAGATTCAACCAAAGAGTCAAAGTCAGAGTAAACCCAAAGCGCGTTAACGCCGTCGTGCATCATTCTGTTTAGGTATGGCTCTGGATAAAAATCCTCGTCCGTTCCAAGCTCGTCTGCGCCTTTTGGTGGGCGATTTATGGGTGAAAAGAAACCACGAGAAATTCTTCTCTTGATAAGCGCTTTTTCGTGCGTGGTGGCTAATTCCAAAGAGCCGTGTCCTTGAACCAAAAGGTCTTCTAACTTTAACACGCCACGGCGAACACCTTCCGTTTCGCTCGCCTTTATGATTACGCCCTTTTCGGTAACGACTATTTCATATTCTTCCTTTTCGTATCCTTCTACCTTTTGGATAGAAACGATAAAGTCTTCACCTTTAATTCCGTTCAACTTTAAAAACTCATCAAAGTCAAACCAAACGGGCGAAAGATTTTTATCTTTTGCGAAAACACCTTTATCAATTGCGATTGACTTTGGTGCAATGGCATTGTTTTTAGAACAATCTGCAAAATTTATCTTTGCAAATTCGTATTCGCGCAATTTCTTTATAAACTTGCGCTCGGGCTGATTATCAAAAAACTCATCCCTAACAACTTGTCTAAGCATTTTTCCTCCATTTAATCGGCTGATTTATATATTTTTAGCTTTAGCCATAGTAACCGATTATAATCTTTTATATTATACATTATATAATAAAGTCTTTTCAAGCAATTTGACAAAATTTTTAAGACAAAAATTTTTTATTTTTAATAGGTGTGGTTTTATTGCGCAGTTTAGACGGCTTTAAAATAAAAAACGCTATGAATAAATCCATAGCGTTTTTATTGTTTTTAATCAATTAGCGATTAAGCTTCAATTCCAAAGAATGCTGGAGCAAGAGCACCAAAGGTTTCTTGAGCCCATGCCCAATCTTCAGCTGAACCCTTGAGAGTAGCAAGATCAGCAAATTCAGCGTATGCAATGATATCTGCTTCTCTATTATTTACAAGGTCAAGAGTAGTGCCAGTTGCGTTCTTGTATACAATTTCTGATTGATATGCAAGAGCTTTTTCTGCAGGAAGAACAAGTCGGAGGCCAAGCGGTCTTAGGAAGACAAAATATCTCTCCA
>JAZRMS010000254.1:0-1509 GCA_045647825.1 Christensenellaceae bacterium | reverse complement strand
GTTGCCAAATAGAATATGGCGAGCAGTTCATAAGGTGCGACAATATCACGGCAGTTATTCCAAAGTGGCAAACGAAAACTAGCGTGTCGTGATTATTTTTTACTGCTTTATAGTTAATGCCATCTCTAACGTAGCCGTGCTTAGCAAGGACTTTATCAAAATTTTCCACAACGTAGTCATATCTTTGGCAAGCCGTGGAATTTTTTATAAACTCTTCTTCTCTCCACTTGGTTGGATTATAAACGTTGTCTAGTGTGTTCAAAAATTCTGGCATAATATCCCAACAAATATGTGGCTCTTTTTGATAAGGAACTTTAACTTTGGGGTCTAAAAACTCTTTTAGCCAGTCGCAATATTCTGCTTTTATATTTAGGCTATCTAAAAAAGGTTTGGCAGTAAGGCGCGCTCTACCTAGTGTAGAACAAAACACTTTGGTTATATCTTCTTTAACCATGCGCTGTCTTAAATATTCAACTTCTACTTTGCCCTTTTCGGTTAGCCCGTCTATTTCATAATCGGGGTCTCCGTGGCGAATAATGATAATTCTCATAAAAAATCCTTTGCTTAAAGCGAATAAAAAATATTAAAAAGATGAAAGCGCACCGAAAGGTTTTCCCTTTAAGTGCGCATAAAAAATTTTAAGATGGTCTGTAAGCCGAGTTCTGTCGTGTACGGTCATTTATCTACGAATATCGTCTCCGATATCCCCCAGCGATATTTGTTAAACGGTTTAGAAGAAGCGCTTTTATAAACCGTTTGTCAATCTTGCTACGGGTGGGGTTTACATATGCCCCTCGCGTTACCGCAAGGGCGGTGCGCTCTTACCACACCTTTTCATCCTTACCGAAAAACGGCGGTTGTTTTCTGTTGCACTTTCCTTAAAGTCGCCTTCACCGGGATTTCTCCGGCACCCTGCTTCTTTGTAGCTCGGACTTTCCTCATTGACAGGCTCTCCCTGCCCCCGCGACCGTATAACCATCTTAAAGTAAAAGTAGTATATAATATTATTTTCGCTTTGTCAAGCAACAAAAACATTTAAAAGTAAAAAGACAAAAAGCATTGGATAAAAACCCTTTGTTTTTCGTCTTTTTTGTTCGTTTTAATTAAAATCTTTCTGATTTTTACTTAAAACCTAAGGTTCTTTGTTATTTTAAGATTACAGGTCGTCTGCATCTTGAATAGGCACTTCGTACTTATCAAATGCGTCTACTCCCGTGTAAGAACCTTGTGAGTCGAAACTTGACTTAAAATCGTTATTTACAATTCTTAGCGTCATTGGCTTTAGTTGCCTTTGACTTGTTTTGAGTTTGACTCTGACTTTTGTTAGTCGTTCTAGTACTTTTCTTATCTCTCATAACTTTCCCCCCTCGCTAATTATTATGTGACGGAAAAAGTTATCTATTCATTTTCTATTTGGAAAATTTTGCCTTTTATTTTTGCTTTTTTATCCAAACGGAAAGGTTTTTCTCCCACGTTTTTCCGCAAGAAGAATAATCCATTATATTAATA
>JAZRMS010000253.1:0-1716 GCA_045647825.1 Christensenellaceae bacterium | reverse complement strand
CTGTTATAGAAGCAATATCTGCAATAGCAATATACGACTTGTCTTAGGAGCTAATTATGGAATTAAACGACATTAGAAATAAGATAGATAGCATAGACGACGAAATAGCAAGATTATACGACGAGAGAATGGGACTTGTTAGGGAAGTTGTTAAGGCTAAAAAACAAAGTGGAAAGGCTGTTAACGACCCAGAAAGAGAAAGAAAAATTCTTCTTCGTTTGTCAGAGAAAGTTGATAGCGAAAATCAATTGTATCTAAAGAGAGTTTACGAAAGCATTTTTGAAACGAGCAAAGCTTATCAAACGATAAACGCCGAATATAGTTCTAGCGAAGTAGAGAAAATAAAGGCGACCATAAAAAATGGCGCATTAGAATTCCCTATAAAAGCAAAGGTTGCGTGCCAAGGGGTTAGTGGCGCGTATTCTGGAATAGCAACGGATAAATTGTTTGAAATTGCAGATATAACTTATTTCAAAACGTTTGAAGGTGTTTTTCAGGCAGTTGAAAAAGGATTTTGTAAATATGGTTTACTTCCTATAGAAAATAGTTCTGCAGGCTCTGTAAATCAAGTTTACGATCTTATGAAAAAGCACAAGTTCTATATAGTAAAGAGCATAAAGTTGCCCGTTCAACACAATTTGGTGGGCCCAGTTGATAGCAAAAAGGAAAGCATAAAAGAGATATTCTCTCACGAACAAGCGCTAGCTCAATGTAGAGGCTATTTAGAAGGCTTTAAGGACGTTAAAATAACGGCTGTTTCAAACACGGCAAGCGCTGCAAAAGCAGTTGCAGAAAGTGGCAGAACAGACGTTTCGGCAATTTGTTCTAGAGAATGTGCAGAAATTTATGGCCTTAAACTTTTAGACACCAACGTTCAAGATAGCGATAATAATTACACGAGATTTATCTTGATTGCTAGGGAAATGGAATTTTATGAAGGGGCTGATAGAATAAGCATAATGACCACCCTTCCACACACCCCGGGAAGTTTGTATAAATTACTTTCTAAATTCTATAATTTAGGAATAAATTTAACCAAATTAGAGTCGCGCCCTATGTCAAACGCACCGTTTGAATTTACTTTCTACTTTGATTTTGAGTGCGACGTTAGGGAAAAGGGTGTTCAAAACTTGCTTGCAGAATTAGAAAACACGGCAGAGCAGTTCAACTTTTTAGGTGCTTATAAGGAAAATTAGAATGGAAAAGAAAAAGTTTGCGTTAATCGGCAAAACGCTAAAACACAGCTATTCAAGCATCTTGCACGAGCGTTTGAGTGAGTGTGAGTATTGTTTAGTCGAACTTGCGAAAGATGATTTGAAAAGCTTTGTGCAAGGCGATATAACGGCGTTTAACGTTACTATTCCCTACAAAAGGGATATAATTGAATACCTTGATGAGATAGACGAAAAAGCTGAAAGGATTGGCGCTGTCAATACCGTTGTAAAAAGAGACGGAAAAGTAAAAGGGTATAACACCGACTATTTTGGACTTAAGTATTTACTTGAAAGCGAAAGGGTGCAAATTAAGGATTGCAACGTTTTAATTCTTGGTAGCGGTGGCACGAGTAAAACGGCTTTTGCAGTCGCTAATGATTTGGGCGCAAAGGATATAAAAATCCTTTCAAGAACGGGTGAGATTAACTATCAAAACTGTTATGAGTTAATACATACTAACGTTATAATAAACACCACCCCCGTAGGTACGTATCCTAATATT
>JAZRMS010000252.1:0-4840 GCA_045647825.1 Christensenellaceae bacterium | reverse complement strand
ACCTTCCGTGCCCTTGGTTAACACTATACTTGCTTTAACAACTTGTCCACGAACTTCGTCTGGAACGGCAGAAACGCCACACTCTAAAACGTAAGGAAGTTCCATTATTACAGATTCAATTTCAAATGGTCCGATACGATAACCAGAAGATTTAATAACGTCGTCAACACGACCAACGTACCAAAAATATCCGTCTTCGTCGCGCCAAGCGGTATCCCCTGTGTGGTACAATCCGTCGTGCCAAGCATCTTGAGTTTTTTCGCTATCACGATAGTATTCTCTAAACAAGCCACAAGGTGCGCCTTTATCAGTATGAATAACGATTTCGCCAACTTCACCAGCAGGAAGACTCTTTCCGTCGCTATCAACAACGTCCACGTCGTATTGTGGATTAGCCTTACCCATAGCGCCGATTTTTGGTGTTGTGCCGTAAAGGTTTGCGATTGCAAGAGTGGTTTCGGTTTGGCCAAAACCTTCCATTATTTCAAGACCAGTAGCCTCTTTGAACTTATTATACACTTCTGGATTTAACGCTTCGCCAGCGGTAGTCATATGGTGGATAGAAGAAAGGTCAAACTTAGATAAATCGCCACGAATTAACATTCTTAACATTGTTGGTGGAGCGCAGAAAGTGGTGATATTATATTTTGCAAACATAGGAAGAATATCGTTTTCATCAAATCTATCAAAGTCATAAACGAAAACTGCACCTTCGCAAAGCCATTGACCATATAATTTACCCCAGAGTGATTTACCCCAACCGGTATCAGATATAGTTAAGTGCAAACCATCTCTTTCGCAACAATGCCAATATTTTGCCGTAACAAAGTGACCAAGCGCATAGGTGTGCTTGTGTGATGCCATTTTAGGATTGCCGGTCGTTCCAGAAGTAAAGAACATAAGAGCAGCCTCGTCACCTTGAGAGCAGTCGCTTGTTCTTTCAAACTTACCCGTGAACAACGGATATTCTTTGTCAAAATCGTGCCAACCTTCTTTTGCGCCACCGACCATTATAAGTTTTTCTACACCTGGGCATTTTTTAGCAGCGCTTTCTGCATAAGTATAAGTATCACCATCAGAAGTACAAACTATTGCCTTTACACCTGCAGAATTATATCTATACTCAAAATCGTGTTCTTTAAGTTGGTTTGTTGCAGGAATTGCAACTGCACCAAGTTTGTGTAGTGCAACCATACAGAACCAGAACTGATAATGGCGCTTAAGAACAAGCATAACTTTGTCGCCCTTTTTAATTCCCAGCGAAGTAAAATAGTTTGCAACTTGGTTAGACGCGCGCTTAATGTCACTAAACGTGAAACGACGTTCGTTTTTATTCTTGTCTAAATGTAGCATTGCAAGTTTTTCTGGATATTTTTCTGCAATACCATCCACTATATCAAAACCAAAGTTAAACTTTTCGGTATTCTTAAAGTTGATTGATTGAAGTCTGCCATCTGCATCTTCAACCGTTTCTACAAACTTTTCGCAAACAAGTTTTTCGCTAGTTTTTGCGTTCATAACGCTCTTTCTAACAACCGTTTCTGCAGAATTATCGCCAGACATAACTACTGCAACGAAAGTGCAGTTCTTTCCGTCAACGGCAATCATTCCGTGTGGCAAAGAAGAATTATAATAAATACTATCCCCCTCACCCAAAACTTCCACGTGGTCGCCAACTTGAACTTTTAGTTTACCACTCAAAACAAGGTCAAACTCTTGACCGCTGTGAGTAGTTAAGTGAATAGGTTTGTTTTGTTGGCTTTGAGAATATTCGTAAGTAACGTAATAAGGCTCTGCAAGTTTATCCTTAAATTTAGGTGCAAGATTAGCTATATCAATGCCGTCCTCTTTGGCAGTTTCTTGCCCCTTACCCTTTCTAGTAACTGTGTAAGTTGAAAGTCTTGCAGAACTACCTTCTAAAAGGTCAGTCATATCAACCCCAAACGCCAAAGCGCATTTGTGGATGAAAGAAAAAGGAATATCAACGTTTCCGCTTTCATAAGAAAGATATTGCTCTTCGGTAACGTTGGTCTTTTCGGTCATTTGGTTAACGGAAAATCCCATAATTTCGCGCAACTCCTTAATTCTAGTTGCTATCTCCGATAACTGATTTAAAGTGTTGTTTGTGTTCATGGCAGTTTTCCTCCTTTTTTTGTTTATAAAATAAAAAATTCGCCTCAACAACATTGAGACGAATGTATTTCACACACGCGGTACCACTCAAATTGCAACTTTTGTTGCCACTTTAGAGTCTATCAACTCCTTTGCACTTACGTAGCAATCACGGGAAAACCTACTAAACGAAAGTCTTTGGGATTTCCAGCTCGGAAGTGATAAGATTTCTAATCTGTCTTGCTGGGATTACACCGCCCCCAACTCTCTAAAAAAACGTTTGTTAGAATCCGTCTTCGTCGTAGCCTTTATAATATTTAGATAACCGAATTTTATCACTTTGCGCTGTTGTTGTCAAGTATTTTAATCGTTTTTTATAAATTTTTAATCGTTTGGCTATATCATTAAAAAAACCAGCCTAGTTTTTGCTAGACTGGTTTTAATTGTTTTTCTTTTTATTTTGCAGAATATCCGCCGTCGACAGGGATTACTGCGCCCGTGATATAAGCTGATGCATCTGACGCTAAAAATACTACTGCACCCATCATATCGGTGTTGTTAGCCATACGCTTTAAGAAAGTTCTGTCGTTATATCTTTCAACGAAAATAGGGTCTTGATTATTAAAGAAACCACCCGGTTGTAAAATGTTACAACGAACGCCTTTAGGTCCATAATAGCTTGCCATAAACCTTGTTAGGTTTGTCATTCCGCCTTTATGGAAGAAATAGTCTGGTCCACCAAAGCCAGAAAAACTGCAACCCCTATAAAGAGTGTCGTCTGCACCAAGCATTCCCATATAAGAGCCGATATTAACTATACTGCCGTGCCCTTGCTCTGCCATTTTATCGCCAAACGCTCTGCACATTGCAAATATTCCCGCACCGTTAACGTCCAAGCTAGTTTTGAAGTTCTTTAAGTCGTCGTGAAATCCGTTTACACATCTTAAAACTGCATTGTTGACTAAAATATCAATATCGCCGTCTTTAGAAAGTTTTTCAACAAGCGCTTTAATGCTTTCTTCGTCACCTTGATCTAAATATTCACTAACAACGTTATAGCCTTGGCTAACAAGTTCGTTAACGTAAAGGTCGTTATTTTCTTTGTTTCTAGATGCGATAACAACCTTTGCTCCTGCTTGGCAAAGCGCAAGCGAAATCTGTTTGCCATATTTTCCACTACCACCTGTTACTACTGCTGTTTTCCCTTTTAAGGAAAACATTCTTTCAATATCGTTCATCTTAAACTCCTTATTTTAGTTTAGAAACTATATCTCTATAATAGTTTGCAAGTCCTACTACGTCTGCGCCAACGTTAATAAAGTTATAACCCATATCTTCTAGTTGCTTAAAATTACCAACTCCACCAACAGTACCAGCCATTTTGCCGTATTTTCTTGCAGTTTTTGCAATGAGTTCTTTAACCCTTGCAATTTCTGGGTGAGCAAAATCGTTTGGATGACCTATGCCTTGCGAAAAGTCTGCAGGTCCAAAGAATATCATATCAATTCCTTCTAGCGCGCAGATTGCATCAAGGTCTTTTAGTGGTTCTGGGTCTTCTATTTGCACAACGTTAAATCTCTCTCTGTTTGCTTGCTCTATATAGTCGTTTCCGTCGGTTAAGCAATAATTTCCGTCTGCATTACCGCCGTCGATAGGTCTTCTACCGATAGGGTGGAATTTGGTGTAATAAACCACTTGCTTTGCCTCTTCAAGGCTCATTAAGTGTGGTATCATAATTCCCGTTGAATCTGCTTCTAAAGGGTTAATCATATCGTTATAGCTACCGCGCTTAACTCTAGTTAAAACGTCAACGTCGTAAATCTTGCCCGCACGAACGATATTTTCTATTGCAGAATAATCGTTGGGAACGTGTTCCATATCCGTCCACAAGCAGTCAAAACCACTCATTGCCGCAATTTCCGCCGCCCTTGTATCGGCTAGGTTTAGTTTAATAGAAAACGCCGTTTGACCGTTTCTTATCTTTTTTAAAACCCTACTTTTTCTCATATCCATATAAATTTTCTCCTACACGTTAATTTCGTCAAGGCGAACTACTCTTCCACCCTCTTCTCTACTACGAAGCCCTGCAACGATAATCTTCATCATTTCGACCGTATCGCTAAATTCCACCGGTTCTTCGCCCGTTCTTAGCCATTTAACAAACAAATCAAGTTGCTTTTTGAAAGCAGAATAAGAATCTTTACCTTGAACGTAACTACTTCCGCGCGTGCCTATCATAAGTAATCCCGCGCCAACCATTCCAACGCCTTGTGGAATATCTACACGGCAACCACTTTCGTGAATTAAATGCACTTGAGATTGCTCTTTAACGCCCGTGTTTTGTGCAGAAACAAAACCTTTTCCTAAAAGTGGATACATTGCCTCTACTGCGTGAATACCGTATTCTTCCCATCTTTTAGCCATAGGCGAACAAATATACATAAGCTTACCTAATTCGTAAGTGCTACCGTAATAAGGCTCGTATTCCTTGGTATATCTCATACTAGAAGACGTTATGAATTTTTTGCCTTCCTTTCTCCATTGAATAAAAGTTTTTAGGTCTTCTTCTTTATTTATCAAAGGCTTGTCGATAAACATAGGAATTCCAGCATCTAAAAACGGCTTGCATCTTTCAACGTGTTCGTCGCCAACGTCGGTTGCGCAAATAACTGCGTCAACCTCGCCTATCATATCTTCTGGGCGCTCCACCACGTTTTCTATTAAAGAT
>JAZRMS010000251.1:0-5341 GCA_045647825.1 Christensenellaceae bacterium | reverse complement strand
GACGTTTCAGTACAAGAACTAAAAGATATGTACGAGCAGGACGACACCGTTAAAAAAGTAGTCGATATGGCAATTAGGGTAGAAGATATGCCAAGACAAACGGGCATGCACGCGGCAGGCGTTGTTATATGTGCTAAACCTATTGCCGATAACGTTCCATTACAGCGTAGTGGGGATGACGTTACCACTCAATTCGACATGAAAGAAGTTGAGCAACTTGGTATGCTCAAAATGGACTTTTTGGGGTTAAGAACGTTGACCGACATTGCAAAAGCAAAGCAATATATCAAAGAAAATCACGGAATAGAACTTGACTTCCATAAACTAGGTTATGAAGATGAAGAAACCTATAAGTTAATAGGCGATGGGGAAACGGATGCAGTTTTCCAACTTGAAAGCCCGGGAATGAAAAGGTTTATGCGCGATTTAAAACCTTCTACTTTTGAAGATATAATCGCGGGAATTTCGCTATATCGCCCAGGTCCTATGGATTCTATTCCAACCTACGTTAGATATAAGCACAATCCAGACACTATAAGATATAAGCATCCACTATTAGAGCCGTTGCTTAAAGCGACCTACGGTGTTTTAATATATCAAGAACAAGTTATGCAAATTTGTCAAGTGCTTGGTGGCTTTTCACTTGGTCAAGCAGATATCGTTCGTCGTGCAATGGGAAAGAAGAACGTTGAAGAAATGGCAAGGCAGAAAAAGATATTTATCGAAGGTGGCGTTAGCGAAAAAGGCGACCCGATAAACGGCGCCGTTAAAAACGGCGTTCCAGAAAGCATTGCAACCGAAGTATTTGATGAAATGGCAGGCTTTGCAAAATACGCGTTCAACAAATCGCACGCAGCAGCGTATGCAGTTTTAGCATATCAAACGGCATACTTAAAGCGCTATTATCCTGTAGAATTCTTTGCGTCAATTCTAAACAACAGAATAGATAAAATTGAAGAAATTTCTAAATATTTAACGTACGTTAAGAGCAAGGGTATGGAAGTTTATCCACCCGATATAAACAAGAGTAAAGCATATTTTTCTTGTGAAAACGGTGGGCTTCGCTTTGGGTTAGTAGGTCTTAAAAACGTTGGACTTGGCGTTATCAACGAAATAGTTGCAGAACGTGAAAAACACGGCGACTTTAAGTCGTTTGAAGATTTTGTTAACAGAGCAATATCGCTTGGCATAAACAAGAGATTAGTAGAAAGCCTAATACTTGCCGGCGCGTTTGATATGTTTGGAAGAAACAGACGTTCTATAATGAGCGTATACGCAGATTATATGGACAGAGTGGCGGCGGCAAACAAAAAGAAAAACGATTTCCAAATAAGCTTGTTTGGAACTATATTAGAAGAAGATGAAGGATTGGAAATAGAATATCCAAACTTAAGCGAATATTCTTCTAAAGAAAAACTTTCGCTTGAAAAAACCGTGCTTGGTATTTACCTTTCTGGCCACCCACTTTCAGATTTCAAGGAGCAGTTTGATAAATTCTCTTTCAATACTAGCATTTTAGACTTCTATGAAGAAGATGAAGAAGGTAACAAAAATTATACTGAAATAGAAGAAGGCTCACACGCGGTAATGGGGGGTATAATTTCAGAATTTAAGCGCCTTGCAACAAAGAGTGGGCAAAATATGGCTTTCGTTAAGGTGGAAGATCTTTACGGACAAATAGAAGTAATTTTGTTTCCTAAAATTTACGAAAAATGTAGAGATGCCGTAAAGGAAGATGAAGTTGTAAAAGTTAGTGGAAGACTTCAAATAAAAGATGGACTACCACAAATTATTGCAGACGGGGTAGAAAAATTAGAGATAAAAGAAGTGACTGAAGAAACGAAAGCCGTTCAACAAGAATATATGGGTGTTATAATACCAGACGGCAAAGAAAAAGTGCTAGATAACGTTTTAGATATCTTGGCAAGTTACGAAGGCAATATTCCCGTAATAATTGCAATGAACAAGCAAAAATACAACTCTCACATGTCAATTCGTAAGTGTGAGGGACTAATTAGCGAACTTAAAAATTACGTTAACGAAGATGATATAATATTTTTTGTAAAAAAATAAAATTCTAGATTAAATCAGTAGATAAATTTTGATTTATGTGTTAAAATTATTCTCGATTTAAAATTTTAGGCTTACATGGAGAAAAATATATGGATAGAATAGCTGTATTGACCAGCGGGGGCGACGCACCTGGAATGAACGCTTGTATAAGAGCAGTCGTTAGAACGGCTCTTAACAACAAGATGGATATTTATGGTGTTGAAAGGGGATATGCTGGTTTAGTTAAAGGTGAAATTAAAAGGTTAGAATCACGTTCAGTTTCAAACATGATTCATAAAGGCGGTACTTTTCTTAACACGGCAAGATGTGCTGACTTTAAGGATATAGAAGTTCAAAGACAAGCGGTTGAAGCTCTTAATGCTTACGGCATAGAAGGTTTGGTTGTAATCGGTGGAGATGGAACTTTGCGTGGTGCAAAGGATTTGAGCGATAATTTTGGTGTTAAAGTTATCGGAATTCCAGGAACTATCGACAACGATTTGGCTTATACTGACTACACGATAGGTTTTGACACGGCAGTAAACACCGTTCTTTGGGCAATAAACAACCTTCGTGACACTCTTCACTCACACGATAGAGTTGGATTATTAGAAGTTATGGGAAGAAACTGTGGGGATATCGCATTATATGCTGGCGTTGCTGGTGGTGCTGAATATATTCTCGTTCCAGAAATTTCATACGATTTAGATAGAATAGCATCTTCTATTAAAAAGAGTTATTTAAGGGGCAAAACCTCAAACATGATAATCTTGGCAGAGGGTGCAGGCAATCGTGATGAGATTGCAGAATACGTTGGCAAAAAGAGTGGAATTAGTGTAAAAGTAAACAACTTTGGGTATATTCAACGTGGTGGTTCACCAGATATGGCAGACCGTGTATTAGCAGCTCGTTTTGGCTATAAAGCAGTAGAATTATTGCGTGATGATCAAGAAAGCTGTGCTATCGGTATAAAAGACAACAAGATTATAACCGTTCCGTTTGAAGAAGTAAGCAAAGCGGAAAAGAAGTTTGACAAGCGTCTTTATGAAATAGCACACGTACTAAATCAGTAAAAATTTTAGATTAACATATTTAAGGAGAAAAACAATGAAAGGATTAAAAGGCGCGTTAATGTTCGCGCAGTCAGGTGGCCCAACTTCTGTTATCAATGCAAGTGCGGCAGGCGTATTTATCGAAGGTTTAAATTCGGAAATGATTACCGAAGTTTATGGTGCAGCGCACGGTATTCGCGGTATTCTTAACGAAGAATTTTATGATATTTCAAAAGAAGATATCAAAGAATTAGAACTCTTAAAAAACACCCCATCATCAGCACTCGGCTCTGTAAGATATAAACTTAAAGACGCATCTGTTGACGATACCGACTATAAAAGACTTTTAGAAGTTTTCAAGAAATACAACGTTAGATACTTCTTCTATAACGGCGGAAACGACAGTATGGATACTTGCAACAAAATAAGCAAGTATATGGCAAAATCTGGCTATGAAATGAACGTTATCGGCGTTCCAAAAACCATTGATAACGACCTTTATGGAACTGATCACTGCCCGGGCTTTGCATCTGCTGCAAAATATATTGCAACTTCTATCATGGAAATTAACCTTGATGCAAAAGTTTACGATACACCTATGATTTGCGTTATCGAAGTTATGGGTAGAAACGCAGGTTGGCTTACTGCAGCTGCTCAACTTGCTAATGCTAAAGGACTTGGCGCAGACCTTATTTATCTTCCAGAAATTGCGTTTGACGTTGATAAATTCGTTGCAGACGTTAAGAACGTTATGGTAAAAAACAACAACAAGTGTATTGCAGTAGTTTCTGAAGGTATTAAGAATGCAGATGGCGTTCTCGTTTGCGAAGCATTAGGTCAAGCTGGCGCAAGAGATAGTTTTGGTCACGCTCAATTAGGTGGCGTTGCTGCTACTCTTTCTAATATCGTTAAAGCAGAAACAGGCTCAAAGGTAAGAGCAATTGAACTTTCACTTATGCAAAGATGTGCCGCTCACTGTGCATCTGCAACCGACGTTGAAGAAACGTTTGAAGCAGGTAAGCAAGCAGTTCGCGCAGCAGTTAACGGCGAAACTGATAAAATGGTTTGCTATGCTAGAAAAGAAGGGGATAAGTATGAATGTGAATACAAACTTCTTCCACTAGAACTTGCAGCTAACACCGAAAAGACCGTTCCACTAGAATGGATTATCAATAACGGAACAGGCATTTCAGATGAATTCGTTAAGTATGCTCTTCCTTTAATTCAAGGTGAAGTAAACATGACTAAAGAAGACGGACTTCCAAGATTTGCTCGTCTAAAGAAAGTTTTGGTAAACAAATAATAATTTGAAAAATAAAAACAGCCTAGGTTTTCCTAGGCTGTTTTTGATTTAATCTGCTCTAAATTCAGTTGGGGTAATGCCAAATTTTTGCTTAAACAAAAAACAAAAATAGTGTTCATCAGTAAAGCACAATAGGTCTGACACGGCTTTAACGCTCATATCGGTTGAATTAAGAAGTGTTTGAGCAACGGATAATCGCTCTCTTAATAAAAATGCGTATGGCGTAATCCCTTCGTGTTTTTTAAATATTCTAATAAGGTTAGATCTAGACATAAAAAGTTTAGATGCAATTTCAGTTAGCGAGCGCTTTATATAAATAGAAGATAAAAGTTCGTTTTTAATTGAGTTTATAACGTCGTTATCAACTGACAAAATGTTTTTAGAAACGGCAGTTATAATTTGGTGCAAGTTGTCTGCAATAGTAAAAAATTTGTTTTGTGGGGTGGTTTCTGCACGAGAAACGTTGTAAATGGCAGAAAAACATTTCTCCACGTTAACGTGATAAACGCCTGATTTTATTTTATAAGCATCAAGCATTTTATCAACGTAGTCAGACTTGAAACTAATCCAAATTTTCTTGAACGGATTATTTTTGTCAGAATGATATTCGTGACGGGTGTTTTTGTCTAAAACGAAAGTGTCGCCTTGTGAAAGTGGGAACTTTTTTCCGTCTATCGTGATTTCTCCCTTGCCGTCTAAAACGTATTCAAAAAGATATTGATCGCTAAACTCTTTTCTTATTATTTTATAAGATGAAAGGGGATAAGTTATTCCAACGAAAAGAAATTCTATAGGGAAATTATCGTTAAATACAAGTGTGATAGAATCTTCACTTTTTGGAAACTCAACGTCAAACTGATTAAATTTGCTCATTTTCTTAACCTAATATGTAATAATCTATATTGAAATGTTAAATTTTCTATATTATACTATT
>JAZRMS010000250.1:0-3417 GCA_045647825.1 Christensenellaceae bacterium | reverse complement strand
TATAAACTTTTTGCCTTCCTTTCTCCATTGAACGAAAGTTTTTAAGTCCTCTTCTTTATTAATCAAAGGTTTGTCGATAAACATAGGAATTCCAGCATCCAAAAAAGGCTTGCATCTTTCAACGTGTTCGTCGCCAACGTCGGTTGCACAAATAACTGCATCAACTTCGCCTATCATATCTTCTGGGCGCTCCACCACCTTTTCTATTAAAGATGCCTTTGCAATATGTCTTGCCCTTTCAATCCCTTCAAACCCCGTGCAACAAATGTGTGTTATCTTTGCCCCGTCAACACCAAAAGTGTGTGATGGTTGTTTTCCAAGATAATCGGGAATTACTGGGAAAGGGCATTCCTTTTCCATAAATTCCTTATTATATCCGTTAAACATTGCGCTCCACGAATATGGGTGTCCGTTACCTTCGGTATAGCCTAGTATACCTATCTTTAATTCTTTTTTCTTCAATGGAAAATCTGACATTTTATCACCTATTTAATATTTCTCTTAAAGATTGGGTTAACTCTAACGCCGTCTGGTAAAATTCCTTCTACGCTGTCTTTATCAATCGCCTTTTTAATCTCTGCAAACGCTTTATCTGCTGCGTCAAGATATTTTTTGATATCGTCTTCGGTGTGAGAGAAAGAAATATTGTTGATTGCCATACAAAGTATTCCGTTTTCAAGCATTACTTTAGTCCATACAGAGTTGATATCTAAGTAGTTAAGACTTCCAACACCTTCAAAAGAAACGCCACAGTGAGGATCAAGACCGCTAACTGCAACAGCCTTCTCAACACCGTGCTTTTTAACGAGTTCTTTGAGTCCGTCTAGCATAATTTTACCAAGTTTCCAAGCGTGACCCATAACGTCTTTTTCTTGCATTTCTTTTACGGTTGCAAGTGCGCCAGCCATAGAGAGCGCATCGCCACCGAAAGTGGTTGAAATGAAAACGCCTTGTTCAATCAACTTGATTATTTCCTTCTTACCTGCAACGAAAGAGATAGGCATTCCGTTTGCGCAACCTTTACCGAAAGATGCTAAGTCTGGATTTACTCCGTAAAGTTCACTACCACCACCAATAGCATATCTAAAACCACTAACCACTTCGTCAAAGATTGCAACTGCGCCGTATTTATGCGCCATATCTACTACTGCTTGCAAATATCCTTCCTTTGGACCGTTTGATTGAATAGGCTCTAAAATAACTGCAGCGTATTCGTCTGGATATTCTTTAAGCACGTTTTCTAATGATTCTAAATCGTTGTACTTAAAAGTTTTTGTTAAAGCGCAAACTTCTTCTGGAACACCCTTTCTGTTTGCAGATGCGCCGATAGACCAGTCGTGCATTCCGTGATAGCCACTCATTGCAACGCGCTTTCTTCCCGTATAAGCTCTTGCAAGTCTTATTGCAGCGGTAGTTGCGTCGCCACCGTTTTTAACGAATTTAACCATTTCTGCCATAGGCAAAACTTCTACTAGTTTTTCTGCAAGTTCGCATTCAATTGGCGCTTGCGTTGAGAAAATAATTCCCTTATTTAATTGCTCTATAACTGCCTTGTTAACTGCTGGATAGTTATATCCCAAAGTTATAGGTCCTAGAGAGCAAACGAAATCTATAAATTCGTTTCCGTCAACGTCGTATAATCTAGCGCCTTCTGCGTGGTCGATAAACATAGGCGCTTGATTAGGCATATAATAACGATAAGATTTACTAAAAGTTTGCGCAGCAAGTGGCGCTACCTTTAATTCTCTTTCAATAAGTGCATTGCTTTTTTCAAAAGTTCTCATAACAAAACTCCTTAAATTTTATTTCCATTTTATTATATATCGCGCGCGCAAAAAATTCAACGAGCATTTCTCTCGTTTTTTTAATAAAATATGATTGATTTTTTGGTTTTTTCTTGCCTTGAGTGAAAAATTTTGCTATAATTTACTTAGGGAGATTAAAATGAAAGGATTTAAGATACCGCTTGGCGACGCAGTTTTCACTATAACCGAAGACAACGAACTATTAAAACGCACTAGCAAATGGGAAACAACTTCTCACTTTCACGCAGATAACGAAATACACATTATATTAAACGGAAATGCCACCGTGGAAATTGGCGGAGAGAACGTTGTTTTAACTAAAGGGGACGTTTGCGTTCTTGCGCCAAATTTTAGCCACTATCCAAAAAAATCTAGCATTGACCTAGAAAAAACGGTTTTTTCTTTTAGATTGAATAAAACCTACAATAATTTTAATGAAAACAAAAGTTTTTCCGAGCACTCTTTTTACGACGGAATTTTTAAATCCATTTATAAATACGCTATCGTAAAAGAAAAAAACCTAATATCCATTATAGAAGAAATTTTAAGCATTGAAAAAAACGAACAAAACAATCACGTTATAGAAATTGCTTTTGCAACCTTTTTTATTTCTCTTTGCAAAAAGATTAAGGAATTAAACAAACTTTATAACTTGCAAATAAACAACACTTCTTTTGAAAGTGAAAATGCGTTTAAGCAAAGAAAAATTGTAGAAGTGTTTTTTCAAAAGCGCTATAACGAACAAATAGGTATAGAAGATTTAGCAAAGGAATTGTGCCTTTCTATCCCCCAAACACACAGAATAGTTAAAAAGATTTTTAGTGTGGGGTTCAAGAAAACCTTGATGAAACAAAGGATAGAACACGCCTTGATGCTTATTAAACACGGCAAAAAAAAAATAACCGATATCGCCGTGCTTTGTGGCTATGATTCTTATAACGGCTTTCTCTCTGCGTTTAAAAGTTATACGGGAAAAGCCCCGAAAGAGTATGAAAAAATTTTTAGATAACTATTAAACTTTTTGCTTGTAATATCAACATAAAAAATAAAAGGGTGGCAAAATTTTGCCATCCTTTTTTACATAAAAATTTATAGTTTTAAGTCCAAGCTTATTTTTCGTTGCAATATCTTTCAAACCATTTTATAAATCGTGATTTATTAAAAATAATAAATTTGTATTGTTCACCATTTTTCATGCTTATAGTTGCAACGGGAAACACTATCCACTTCCAAGAAATTCTTTCTATTTCTTGCATTGGCAAAACTAGATTTCTATATTTTTTATTAACCGTCAGCTTGTTTGTTTTATAAGTAAGAGATTGACTATCAATATTTAAGCTCCCCCCGATTATGCCGTTTTTGCACAAACTGCACGCAAAAGATTTCATAAAAACCCCTCTTTAATTTTTCTTTATCGGCAAAGAGAAAGACAACACTTCATCCATGTTAATATAGGTGTTTTCTTTTTTTATACCAACTTCGTTTAGCCAAATTCTATACCTTTCTACCCCTGGGGTATAAGTGTTTATTTCATCACCACTATCGCCATACCAAAAGCGCTCGCCTATCGTCCAAATGCTTGCCCACGCCCCTATCATTTTATAGCAAAGTG
>JAZRMS010000249.1:0-1704 GCA_045647825.1 Christensenellaceae bacterium | reverse complement strand
ATAAAAGCCTTGCTCAAAATGATAAAGAGCGAAATATATAAAACCTTTAGGGGTAAAATCGGTGGATTGTTATTAAAACCAACCTTCAAAAAACTCGCTAAAAAACTTGACTATAACAATCATGGTGGCGCGCTATTCGTTGGGGTTAATAAGGCCGTTATAAAAGCTCACGGTTCATCAAAACGTCAGTCTATGAAAGTTGCCGTTTTGCAAGCGGTAAGTTATGCAGACTTTAACATAGCAGATAAAATCACGGAAAAACTTGCACTTCAAGAAGAGGTGCAAGCATAATATGAGTATTTTCGACATCGCAGGGTGCGAAGAGAAAATAGGATATACGTTTAAGGACAAAATCTTGCTCCGTCAATGTTTCACTCACTCGTCGTTTGCCAACGAATATGGTGGCGATAACAACGAATTGCTAGAATTTTTTGGCGATTCAGTTATTCAGTTCGTGGTGACCGAACACCTTTTCAAAAACGGAAAGGGTGACGAGGGTAAAATGACCCAAAAGCGCGCGGAAATGGTTTCCAAAGCACCACTTTTAGACATAGTGAAAAATATGGGACTAGGTGCGTTCGTGCTTATGGGGAAAGGACAAGAAAAAACGTCCACTCAAGCAGAAAAGTTGTTTTCTAGCATATACGAAGCGCTGGTTGCGGGAATTTATATTGACGGCGGAATGGTATCTGCAAAAGCATTTGTAAAACGCACGTTAATAGACTATCTTGATGGCAAGAAAAAGAAAACGGTGACAAAGAAAGCTGTTGTCGGTGGAAAAAACTTGTTTCAAGAATACGTTCAAAAAAACAAGCTTGGCAGTATAGCTTATGAAACAATGAGCAAGCGTGGGCCAGACCATAATCCAGAATTTAGGGTGGCAGCGCTACTCAACGGCAAAAAGATTGCCGAAGGCAAGGGCGGAAGCAAAAAAGAGGCAGAAACTAAAGCGGCTGAAAAGGCGCTTAAATCAATAACCAAACAGGGTGGTAAAAGAAAGTGAATTTCGACAAAGTAGAACTTTACGGATTCAAATCGTTTGCAGACAAAGCGGAAATAAAGTTTGGCGACGGGATAACGGGTATCGTTGGACCTAACGGTTGCGGTAAAAGTAACGTTGCAGACGCTATTAGATGGGTTCTTGGCGAACAATCGGCGAAGAGCCTCCGTGGTTCAAGTATGCAAGACGTTATATTTAGTGGAACGCAGGGAAGAAAATCTCTTTCATACTGCGAAGTTTCGCTATACTTTGACAATACTAACAGAATGTTCAGTATTGATTATAACGAACTTATCATAACTAGAAAGTTGTTTAGAAGTGGCGAAAGCGAATACTACATAAACAAACAACCTGCAAGACTTCGCGATATAGTAGACCTACTTCACGAATGTGGAATAGGCAAGGAAGGCTATACTATAATCGGTCAAGGTAAGGTAGAAGAAATTATGTCTGCTAAACCAGAAGATCGCCGTATGATTTTTGAAGAGGCAACGGGTATTGCCAAATTTAAGACTAGGAAGAACGAGTCGGAAAGAAAACTCGACCGCACGCACGAGAATTTAGTCAGATATATAGATATTTTAACCGAGATTGAAGGTCAGTTAGGACCATTAGAACGTCAAGCGGCAAAGGCAAAAGAGTTTAACGAACTTTCAACCGAATTAAAGTACCACGAACTCAACACGTATATAGCCAAAGTAGAC
>JAZRMS010000248.1:0-1888 GCA_045647825.1 Christensenellaceae bacterium | reverse complement strand
CAATATGGGTGGCTTTGGCAGTGGCTTCGGTGGAGCAGGTGGATTTGGTGGCTTTAGCGACCTAGGTGATATCTTTGGCGACATCTTCGGTGGCTTTGGTGGGGCAAGAACTCGTGCTCAAACAAAAACTAAGGGCGACGACATTACCATTGAACTATCAATGAGTTTTTTAGATGCTGCAAAAGGCTGTCGCAGAGAAATTGCTTATACTAGAAACGAACCTTGTAAGGCTTGCAAAGGCACGGGTGCAAAAGGTGGCACGGCTTATAAAACTTGCGAAAAGTGTGGTGGAACAGGTCAAATTCAATACACTTCATCGAACGGATTTTTCCGTTCGGTAAACGTTCGCCCTTGTGACGAATGCCGTGGAACGGGTAAAAAGATTATCGATTCTTGCAAAACTTGTAACGGAAAGGGATATACAAAAACCACTACAAAAATTATGCTTGATATCCCAGCAGGCGCTGATACGGGCAGTTACATAAGAAAAGTAGGCTTTGGCGAGGCTAGTAAAAACGGTGGGGCATCAGGCGATTTAATCGTTGTTATGAAGGTTGAACCAAGCAAGATATTTAAGCGCAAAAACTTTGATATTTACGTGGAAGTGCCTATTAGTTTCAAAACGGCAGCTTTAGGCGGAAAGGTTAAAGTACCGTTAATTGACGACACAATCGACTACACAATTCCAGAAGGAACGCAAAGTGGCAAGGTCTTTTTCGTTAGAGGAAAGGGTATAAGGTCTTCTCGTGGAACGGGTGACCTTTATATAGTGGTTACCGTAGAAGTTCCTTCAAAACTTACTAAAGAGCAAAAGAAATTGTTTGAAGAGTTGGAAGAAATTACCGATATCAAACAATGCTCGCAAATGAAACAATATAAAGACAACGTAGAGAGTATGTACGGCAAAAATCCGTATGATAAATAATTATGAGTAAATTTATAGAACTAACCGTGACGACCACCCACGAGGGCGCAGAATTAGTTAGCGATATGCTTTGGAACTATACTGATGCTGGCGTGGTGATAAACGATATAGAAGACGTTATTGAACTTTCACGTTCAGGAAGAGCGTGGGATTATGCAGACGATTCTGTGTTGAACGGAGATAAGAACGTTTTAATAAAAGCATATTTCCCTATAGAGAGCGCTAGCGCGACTTTAGGCGAAGTGGAAAGAGAATTGCAAGAGTTCAAAAAGAACGCTTTTCTTGATTTTGGCACGCTTGAAACGGCAAAAAGAGAGATAGACGGCGACCTTTGGCGCGAGCAATGGAAAGAGCACTTTAAGCCGATTAAGATAGGCAAAATAGTTATCGTTCCAGAGTGGATTAAATACCAAGCGCAAGAAGGCGAAATCCCCGTTTATTTAGATTCTAATATGGCATTTGGAACGGGCGAACACGAAACGACTTCAATGTGCGTGGAGTTTTTGGATAAATACGTTTCAGGTAAGGATACCGTTTTAGACGTTGGTTGTGGAAGTGGTATACTTGGCATTTGTGCAAGCAAGCTTGGTGCGGGAAAAGTTGTTATGACCGACATAGACGAATGCGCAATTGTGGCATCAGAGCATAATATGAAGCTGAACAACGTAACGAATGCGCAAGTGTTGTTAAAGAATTTGCTTGATGACAACACCGTCAAAGGAAACGTTATAGCTTGCAATATAATGGCAGAAGTTTTGATTGCGTTTGCACCTTATATCGGCGCAAATCTTTTAAGTAACGGCGTTATAATTTTGAGTGGAATTTTGGTGGAAAGACTTTCTGCTGTAAAAGATGCGTACTTAAAAGCAGGGTTTAGTTTTGTAGAAGAAAAGATAAAGGGCGAGTGGTCTGCACTTGTCGTTAAAAAGGAGCAAGCCGTATGAGAGCGGTGGTGTTTACGCT
>JAZRMS010000247.1:0-12092 GCA_045647825.1 Christensenellaceae bacterium | reverse complement strand
CCTTCTGCTCCTGCTCTTTTAAGGCAGTTCAAATTAAAGGTTATTTCAGGCGCAAGGCTTTCCGCCGCCTCGCCCAAGTCGTTCTTTATGAGCTTATAAAAAAGGTCGTAGTCGTCTGTTAAAAGCGCTCTTTCGGCTTGTTTTGTCGTTGCCTTTTGCGCTTTTCCTAGTTCGTCAAATTTGTTAAAACATTCCCCTGCAAGCAAACCTTCCTTGCTAGTTATTAAAAGAAGATAAAACTCTTTCTCATAATCAATCGTTCTAACCTTTTCACCCCTTCCACTCATAACGGCATAGCCACCTTTTATCATATACGGCGCATCGCTACCTAACGCGCTTGCTAGTGGTGAAAGGTCCCTTTCCACATTATATAGTTCTTTTAGAGCAAGCAACACACCGGCTATATCTGCACTAGAGCCACCTAGTCCACCAGAAACGGGAATATTTCTGTTTATTACTATATCAGCACCCGTTGTTGGAAAAGTTTGCATAAAAAGACTAGCCGCCCTAAACGCGTTGGTTTTTTGGGGTGGGCAGTCGATAGGGTTACCCTTTGACAACAAGGTTATCTTTCCATCCGTGCGCTTATTTACCGTTATCGTGTTGTAAACGTCAACCGACGCAACGAGCGAATTAAGTTGATGATACCCGTCACTAGTCCCTAAAATATCCAAGGTAAGATTTATTTTTGCAGGCGTTTTTTTAACTACTTTTTTCATTTGCTTTTACCTTTTTACTATCTAATTATTACTATCCTTTCGTTTCCGGTAAGTGGAAAACAAAGTTCTTTATTTGTTTGAACTAGCGTTTCTGGGCTAACTTTAAGCCTTTTTGCAAGCGACCACAAGTTTTCCCCTTCGGTTGAAATATAAACGCTAATCGTGCCCTCTTTAACAGGCAAATCACCCTTTTCAGTTGCGCTTTTTACAACTCTTTCAAGGCGTTGCTCTTTTGGGTAAACGGAAACGCAAACGTTAAACGTTCCCTCAACTTCGGTCAAAGAAATAATTTTTGTTTCTGCACCGCGTATTTTTACTATCGTGTCTATATTTGAACAGCAACACGAATTTAACTGCTCTTTTACTTCAAACGGAATTTCTATCTTCCTTGTAAAAACTCTTCCGTCGTTATCGGTAAATAAGGCGCTGGCGTGCATAATACCGGTCACACTAACGACGCCTTCTGCACACTCTCTTTTTACAATCTCTGCTCTTTCCCCACAAGTTGCAGTTAGGTTTGCACCCACGGGCAATTCGCCCACAATAGCCCTGCCCCTTACGGGAAACTCTAGCGCGCGTTGCTCTAAATCTTGATTGAAACAAATATTTTGCTCTTCTATTTCAATTTCCTTATTTGTGCTAAACGCGTCGTTTGCAATAGTTACCGTTTGCTTTGAAAAACATTCTGCGCTAAAAAATAGATTTGCCGAAACGTTAACGGTGCTAACACCTTTCTCTTCGTCAACCGAAACGTTGGTTTTGAACGAGCGCTCTTTCACGAAAGCGACTGCGCTCATAGACGGCATTGCATCTTCGCACTCTATTTCCATTCTAAAAGGAATTCTTTTGCTTTCTTTAATTATATCCCTTTTTTGACTTTTTTGCAACATTATTACGTCAATTTGCCCTTCGCCGTCAACTATAATAGTCCCCACGCCACATTGAACGGCTGTTATACACGCTTCTACACGGTGGAAAAGCACTTCTTTTACGGCATAAGCAACTTCAAACTCTTCTTCTAAAGGATAAGACCCCGTTCTAATTCCTAGGCTTTTATTGTATTCTATTTCCTTTTCTTGCACTACTAAATTGCCACCTGATACAAGCGCAGAACACTCTTGACTTTCTTCCGTTTGACATTTAACGTTTAGATATGCGCTTGATAAAAGTCTAGCGCCAGAAACGTCTGCCTCTGTCTTTACTATTTCAACGCTTATTCTTGCCTTGTCGCTTGCCTTTATTTTTGCGTCGCTAAACGCGCCCTTAAATTCTGCCCCACACTCTACCTTTTTAACTTCACCTTGTTCATCAACGTAGCAAACGTAAAAGTTTAGTTTACCTTCATATCCAACTTTTCCGTTCATTACAACGGGTTCTTCAACAAAAGAAAAACCGGTCACAGACAAAATGGAACTCACTTCTAAAACGGATATATCCGTTTTGCTTTCCACCTTTATTTGCTCTTTAAAATCCCCGCTGTGTTTGCCAAAACAAATTTTTTCATATACAGGCTCAAAATCCATAAACTCCTCCAACAAACCGTACTTTTTTATTAGTATTATATTTGTGGCGTTTTACTTTTAGAACTTTACTTTTTGTTAGGCAAAATAAAAAGCGCAAACCTTTTGGGTTTTGCGCTTTAATCTGCTTTTTTTTGAGCATTATTTATTTTTACTTTTCCACACATATATTCCGAATAAGAATAGGTCGTTTTCCCCTTAAAATCGGGTGCTAATGGAAGAACGGTGAAAAGAGCAGGATACACGCCCTTTACCACACCAAAAAAACTAACGCTCTTGTTTCTGCCAAGATTTACGGTTACTTCCACCGATTGCTCTTGCATACTTTTTATTTTTTCTTTTACTTCTTTTATATCTGCTAAACTCTTTATCATAAAAAAGTTATTGCCAAATAAAAAGTTTTTATACTATTCTTCGTCTTCGTCCTCTTCGTCGCCTTCCTCATCCTCTTCATCATCTTCAAGGAAGTCGTTTTCGTCAACGTCTGGAATATCAAAGTCGTCCTCTTCTTCCTCTTCAGAGAAGTCGTCTTCAAATTCTTCCTCTTCTTCGTCAAACGTGCCTTCTTCTTTAGCAAGTTTGTCAAGAGAAAGCATTTCTTCATCCTCTTCCTCTTCTTCCTCTTCTTCGTCAAGGAATTCCTTCCAAGATTCGTCGTCAACGTCCTCACGGCTTTCTTTATAATCTTTATCTTCCGCGCATTTAGAACACATGCTTTCGCCTGGCTTTATATAATTTTGATGACATATAGGGCAAAGTTCTAAACCTTCCGTTTCATCTTCTTCATCTACGGCAAAAATTAGTTGCGGACCTTTTTTAAGCTCCGCTTTGCATACGTCACAATATTCTTCACCTTCTCTAATATAGTTAAGGTCGCATCTAGGGCATTTAATCCATCCTGCCATTTTCTTTCTCCGTTATATTCATATATATTTAATGTTTTGCTTTTTGGTTACTTTTTTCTTGCTCCAAATTGCTTTAATAGTATATATACATAATTAGATTTTGTAAACTATTTTTAAGCGCTTTTTTAAAATTTTTTATCTATTTTCGGTTTTTTTGTTCTATTTTTATCTTTTGCCTCTTTTCTCTCTTTCATTTTTCTTTATTACTTTATTGCGTGTTGACAAAGTTTATTTTATGTCATATAATAAAAATAATCAATTTTACTTTTTTGAGAGGTTTTTATGATTAAAAATTTGTTAAAAGGAAAACCGGAAAGAATTTACTTTTTCATTTCCCTTTGTTGCTTTGGCGCGTTGCTTTTTCTATCCCTTTTGCCAGATCCTGCTTTCGTTCAGCATCTCTACATTCCTGCTTTCAGCCTTTCTATTTTTGACGTAGGCTTGTTCTTCACCTTGATTATATTCTTTTTCTTTTCCCCTCTTGGTGAAACGTTTGACAAAAGAAACACTTCTCTCCCTATCGTTTTAGGCGCGCTTGCAGTTTTGTCTTTCGTTCTTACTATAGAATATTTTATTTACGTTTGCGAGGCTTTTTCTGCTATTTCCTTTTTAACTTTTCTTGCAAACTTAATCTTCACTCTTGCTTGTCTTGCCCTTGCAGTAAGTTTAACAAAGAAATATCAAAGCCCCGTAGTTTGCCACTATTGCATTTTGGCTTGCCTTTTTGCTTCACTTTTGCTTTTAGTTGTTTCTTTTATAGCAATGGTTCAAGAATTTACTTTTGCAGGCTTAATGCGTTTCTTGTTGCTTCCATCATTTTACGTTTGTTTCTTTATGGGCTTTTTTATTCAATTCAAAAATTCAGTTGCAGAAAAATAATCTAATTAAAAAAATAAAGTCGGTTATCTTTTTTGATAACCGACTTTTTTGTTGTCTTTTTATTAAACTCCACTATAAGCAGAAAATCCACAGTCAATAGGAACGACAACGCCCGTGATTGCAGATGCCGATTTATCGTCACAAAGGAAAAGGGTTGCGCCAAGAAGTTCATCTGCATCAACAAACCTTTTCATTGGCGTTCCATTCAATATTTTTGCACTTCTTGCAGTAGGCGTTCCGTCTTCGTTAAAGAGCAACGCTTTGTTTTGCGCTGAAACCAAAAATCCTGGAGCAATTGCGTTGCAACGAATTCCCGTTCCTGCAAAGTGAGTTGCAAGCCATTGAGTGAAGTTTGAAATTCCCGCTTTTGCCGCTGAATATGCAGGGATTTTGGTGAGTGGCGTATATGCGTTCATAGAAGAAATATTAAGTATAACGCCCTTGTTTTTTGCAACCATGTCTTTTGCAAACGCTTGGGTTGGCAAAAGAGTGCCTTGGAAATTGAGCTTAAACACGAAATCTACGCCGTTTGAATCAAGATCGAAAAAGGATTTTCCACCTTCTTTTGCTTCGTGTTGATATTCGTTGTCTGTGGTTGCTTTAGGATTGTTTCCGCCTGCACCGTTAACCAAAATATCACAAGCGCCAAAGTCGCTTAGAACGGCTTGATGAACGCTCTCTAAATTTTCAACGTCCAAAACATTCGCCTTATAGCCTTTGCAAATAAATCCCTCTTGCGTCAACTCGTCTGCAAGTTTTTTAACTGCATCCTCGTTTAAGTCTAGCGCAGCAACCTTTGCTCCACTTTGAGCAAACGCCCTTGCCATTGCACCACAAATAAGTCCACCTGCACCGGTTACCACAACAACTTTATTTTTATAATCGATATCTAAAGGAAGTTTTATCATTTTGCACCTCTTATTTGATTTTTTCTAACATATCCCAAACGCCAAGCATATACATAATTCCAAGCGCTCTGTCATATAAGCCGTAACCTGGGCGAACTTTTCCTGGTTTTTCATCCCACAAGTGTCTGCCGTGGTCTGGGCGAATATATCCATTAAACCCACAATCGTGATAAGCTTTTAGTATTTCTAAAATTCCCGTATCTCCATCGCAATCTCTGTGGCTTGCTTCAGAAAAATCTCCGTTAGGGAAATGCTTAACGTTTCTAATATGTGCAAACGCTATTCTGTCGCAATGCTTTCTAACGATTTTAGCAACATTGTTATCTGGATTTGCATTAAGGCTACCAGAGCATAAGGTTAAACAGTTATAAGGGTTATCCACCATTTTTAAGAATCTATCTATGCTTTGTTCATCAACCAAAAGTCTTGGAAGACCAAAGATATCCCATGGTGGATCATCCATATGAATTGCCATTTTAATATCACATTCTTCGCAAGTTGGCATTATCGCCTCTAAAAAGTATTTTAGATTTTCCCAAAGTTTCTCCTTGGTAACACCTTCATACGCTTTGAAAAGCTCGTCTAGTTTTGCCATACGTTCTGGCTCCCAACCAGGGAAAGACATATTATACTTTTCGGTAAAATCTAAAATATATTTTGCCATTGCGTTATAATCGTCTTGAATCATGTTCTTTTCATAGAAGAGCGCAGTAGAACCATCGCCAACTTCGTGGAAAAGATTACTTCTGGTCCAGTCGAATATAGGCATAAAGTTATAGCAAATTACTTTTACGCCAAACTTTGACAAGTTTTTGATGCACGTTTTATAATTTTCGATATATTTATCTCTTGTTGGCAAGCCTATTTTAATATCGTCGTGCACGTTAACCGATTCAACAACGTCAATGTTAAATCCATATTCGTCACATTGCGCTTTTACCTTGGCAATTTCTTCTTCCGTCCAGATTTCGCCAGGCATTTTATCGTGAAGTGCCCAAACAATTCCCGTTACACCGGGGATTTGCTTTATATCTGATAGCTTGATACGGTCGTTTCCTTCTCCGTACCATCTAAAAGTCATTTGCATATTATTTCTCCTTTGGCTTTCTTATTTTGTTTAACTTTTTGTTCATTTTAAGAAGTTCTTCTTTGGTAAAACTTATATTCAACATACCCATCATACCGCTTAAACGAAGAACGCTAAAACCGCCCAACATTTGCATCAAGCCATCTCCTGATTTCAAATCCACGTCGCCAAAACCACTAGATTGCTTTTCGCCATTTTTTGACTTTTTCTTGTTTGCGTCCATTTTCTTTTTGAGTTTTAAGCCAAGGCGAACAAACCAAAGTTTTCCCCTAAAACTCTTCATAATGTCAGATATCTTGTCGTTGAGAGAAAATCTTCCTTCTGGAGCGTCTATATCAAACCAGTTTAATATAGCGCCTTGCTCTTTCAATCTATATTCATCATTGAAAGTTTCAACTTTCTTGATTCTGCTTTCGTCGGTCAAGTTGCCCGCTTTAGCAACGATCACACTTTCACCAACGTTTGGAACTTCAAAATAGAAGAAATGTTCTGGAGAAGTCTTTTTACCCAAACTATTTCCGTTAACAAAAAGTTCAACTTCTGGTTGGTTAGAGTAAACGGTAACTTTTGTCACGTCTTCCACTCTATCAACGTATCTCTTTCCACAAACGTGCACAAAAGGCTCGTCAGATAGCCATGCCTTATATGCATAGAAAGCATCTTTTTTATACTTTCTATCCATTGTCATTAGTCCCTTGTGGTTTTGACCGTTTTCGCCACCTTCTGCTCTTGCATCTGCGCCAAAGTCAAACATATTCCAAACGTGCGTTGCCCAAATATATTTACGGGTGAACAATTGTTTAATAAGTTCTTCGTGATAATATGCTTGATACTCTTCGGTATAGTCGCCTTGGAAAGGTGCGCTGTTATGCCAATTCAAAGCTTCGCAACCATATTCCGAACAACCAATTGGAATATTTGGGTGCATTTGGTGGAATTTATCAAACCAAGGTCCGTTCATGCTTGTGTCGCCACCATACCAACCAAAATAATGGTTATAAGAAACAACGTCTGGAATTTGCAAATATGGATCATCCATTTTACACATAGATACCGCAGCGATGGTAGTTAACCTTGTTTTATCCATTTCGTGAACAAGGTCGTTTAATATTCTATGGTTTTCTAGCAAATCTTCGCCAGAGCCCGCTATAGAAATTTCGTTAGATAGCCCCCAAACCACGATTGAGGGGTGGTTGTAGTTTTGAACGACAAGTTCTTTCATTTGTGAAATAGTGTTTTCACGGGCGGTTGGCATATGTCTAGAAATATAAGGAATCTCCGCCCAAATAACCAAACCTTTTTCGTCGCACAAATCATAAAAATATTGGTCGTGTTGATAGTGCGCAAGTCTAATCGTTGTTGCACCAACTTCCATTATTAGTTCTATATCTTCTTCGTGATGCTCTTTTAGAAGTGCGTTGCCCACGCCCAATCTATCTTGGTGGCGAGAAACACCATGCAAAGGATATTCTTCTCCGTTCAAAATAAAGCCGTTTTCTGCATCTATCTTAAAGGTACGGCAACCAAAACGATTGCATACGTTATCTACAACGCCATTTTGATCAACAATTTCAACCTCGCAACAATATAAATAAGGATCTTTGCGACCATGCCACAAATGAACGTCTTTTATGTCAAACGAAACTTTTGTGTCAGTAGTTTCAATCTTATCAATTTCTTTTTCTTCTTTATCATAAATAGTATAAACTATTTTTTGATCTTCTTTAAGATTTTTTACAAAAACTTCTACTTCTACCTTTGCGTCTTTTCCTTCAACAATCGGGGTTATCATTAAGCCATTGCCACCATAGTAGTCAAGGTCAAAGTGTGATTCACCAACGCAAACCAAATTAACGTCACGATAAATACCGCCATAAAAAGTAAAGTCTGCCGTTTGTGGATATACCGTTTCGTTTGGAGCATTGTCCACTATAACTGCAATTTCCGTGTTTTCTTTTAGACCAGAAGTAATATCCACTCTCCAAGTAGAATAACCACCATCATGATGAGCCAACTTTTCCCCGTTAACAAAAACGTCTGCAGAAGAGTTTGCTCCACGGAATTCTAAATAATATAAATCTGCTTTAGGAAGTTCTGCCTTGTTCAATTGCTTGTAATAAAGGCAAGAGCCACGAAAATAATCATTGCCACCATCAGCGCCATCTTCAGCATTCCATGAGTGTGGAAGATTTATCTTCTCTCCATCACGAAGGGTTATATCTGTAGTGTTTTTATTAAACAACCAATTTTCATTTAAATTTACAATTTGTCTCATATTTTCTCCAATTGCTTTAATTTTTACTTAATGTCTTGTTTATATTTTAAGTTTATTAAAACAAACGCTTGGCAAAAAATCAAGCGTTTGTTTTTATGTTTTTTAATTTACTCTGCTGCGCTTTCTTTTTGAGCGCCGAGAGCGTGTTTTTGTTCAAGAGCCTCTGTCATCTCTGCAACTTTCTTTTTGTCGAGATTATATATGAAGGTGATTGCGATAAACATTACTACGGCACTAAACGTGTATAGCGCAGCAACCAACCATTTCATTCTTTCTGCAACTTCAAATGCTTGCGCACCTTCATTTGCACCAATATAACCAAGAGCGCCCATAATTATAACTACAAGCGAAGGTCCAAGACCTTGAGCGAGTTTTCTAAAGAATGAGTGTAATGAATATACAGTACCTTCTTCTTTTGCACCGTGTTTCCATTCGTTATAGTCAATAGCATCTGCCATTAATGCCCAAGAAACGCAAGTATAGAATCCCAAACCAAGTCCAAAGAATACTTGAGCAACAACGTAGCCCACTAAACCAATAGTGCCGTTTCCAAGTGGTAAGAACAACAAGAGTGCACCGAACACGCTTACTGCAGTACCAACAGAACAAGCTTCTTTTTTACCCCACTTGTCAACAATTCTCTTAATGAAAGGCATAAATAAGAACATAGGTAAATAACCTATCAACATAATTATACCAGAAATTTTTGCATTACCAAAGTAAGATTGGAATAAAACCGTAGTTGCAGCAGAAGAACCTTGCATACCGATAAACATTGCCATAGCAGCAAGTGTTGCACCTACTGCCGGTGGGTTTTTGATAAAGTTGCCCATCGCTTTGAAAACGTTAAACTTTTCTGTTTTTTCGCTAATCTTTACTTCTTTTTCATCAACACGGATAGTTGTTGTTTTAATCATAAACATAAAGCATGCAAAGCCAATGATACCCATAACAAGTGCAGCTATAAAAACAACTTCTCCTTTGAGGTTGTTACTTGCATCGTAACAAAGAATTGGAAGGAGCACCATAGGAAGAATATTACCAATCATTGAACCTATTGAACGCCAAGTAGATAATTGTGATCTTTCAGAACCATCAGTTGTGATAACAGATAGCATTGAACCGTATGGAACGTTTGCAATCGTATAGAAAGCATCCCACAAAATATAGCCCAATACAAACATTACGCAACGAATAACTAAATCAGCGTTTGGCAACGGCAAGAAGAAGAAAATTCCTGAAAAAACAAGACCGATTGCACCGATAAATATATACGTTATAAATTTACCACGTTTATATTTTCTATTGTCCATGTCAAACAACGAACCTAATAGTGGGTCGTTAATTGCGTCCCAAATTTGAACTACTAGCAACAACGTTGCATAAAGCGTTTCACCAAGTGCCATAAACTGCGTCCAGAAAACGAACATAATCGTGTTCTTTAGCGCAAAACTCATGTTGCACCCCAAATCACCTGCAGCATAAGAAACTTTGTCTCTCATACCAAAAAGGCGCTTGCCGTTTGCATCAAACTTCACCTCTTTTCTCATCGTACCTACTCCTAAATATCTTTTTCTCACTTATAGTGAGAATTATTTTTATAATAACATTTTATAACAAATAATATATACCAGTTAGAACAATTTGCATGTCTTTTTGTAATATTTTCATGTTTTTTTATTTTTTCTTTGTTTTTTTACAAAAAAATGATATAATGTATCTATAATAAACCCACACAGAATTAAACTTCTTTTTAGGAGCATATTATGTTTTATCAAAAAGAACTTTTGTTGTTACAAAACGTTTTCAAAAAATGCCGCGTGGAAACCTTTTTTATACAAAAAAACTCTTCTGAAGACGTGGATAATTTTAAAGAAGACGTCTTTGAAATTGCCCTTTCCTTAAAAAAATCAATAAACAAATTTTTACCCCAAAAAATATACAAACACTCTGATTCTTTTGACCGTAGTTTTTGTTTTTTCTTGCTTCCAGACGTTGATGAACCAACCATTTTTTGTATCGGCCCTTACTTGCACAAGGCTTTTTCACCCGAAAGCCTTTTAGAAATAGGCGAAAAAAACCACTTGCCCATAAAAAACAAAAATGCCCTATTAGAATATTTTTCTTCACTACAAGTATTACAAGAAGATTCAGCATTATTCATTTTAATCAATAGTTTTTGCGAAACGATTTGGCACACCTCTTCCTTAATCATTGAAGATTTTAACGAATCTTTAAGTTTTTCCAAGACCATCTTTTCAAACTCTTCTCGTGGTTTAGACGTTGATGACTTGAACTTGCACGAAAAAAATATTAACCGCAGATACGCCATGGAAAACGAAATGATGCGCGCGGTCAAACATGGGCAAACACACTTTTTTTCACATTTTGACGGGGAATTTTTTCAAGAATATTTCGAAAAAAGAAGTAACGACACTTTGCAAAATATAAAAAATTACATGATTATTATGAACACACTTTTGCGTAAAGGAGCAGAAGAAGGTGGCGTTCATCCTATTTATCTTGACCAAATTTCATCTTCTTTTGCGCACAAATTAGAAACGTTGCCTTCTCCAAACAACGCAAGTGCTTTAATGAAAGAAATGTTTTTTTCTTATTGTAAATTAGTTCAAAAGCACTCCTTGCAACATTATACACGCGTTGTGCAAAAAACAATTTTAACTATTGATGCAGACTTGTCTGCCGACTTATCCCCCAAATTACTAGCCGATAAACAAGGCGTGACATTGGGATATCTGTCTTCTGTTTTCAAAAAAGAAACAAACAAAACGATCACACAATACGTTTGTCAGCGCAGAATGGAATATGCTAAATATTTGCTAAAAACCACTAATTTGCAAATTCAAACAATTGCACTACATTGCGGAATCATAGACTTGCAATATTTTTCCAAACAATTCAAAAAATATTACGGAATATCGCCACTAGCGTATAGGCGCAACCCAAAAAGCAATAACTAATTGTTATAAATTTATTAACGTTAAAAGGCTATCCTTTGTTCAAAAGGATAGCCTTTTTTTAATTTCTTTATTATTTAGACAATAAAAATTTGTTCATTCTTTCTTTTGGTGGGCGATTTGGTTGGTGGAAAGTTATATATTCACGATTATCTAATCCCGTAAAAATCATTGCGTGTCCACCGTCTTTTTCAACAAAAACAAACGGATCTCTTATCAATAAATCGCTAACGTTTACAAGCATATTTTCCACCTAATTAAATCAAAATTTTTCTTTCATTATACAGCAGCCAAAGTGAAAAAACAAGTATTAGTTTAAAATAAAATAAAATTTTATAATTAGAAAAAGCGGTCGCTTTAGGGCGTTCTTATAAGGGAATTTTAATTTAATACAAAAGTGTAGCCCACTATACTTTGCTTTAAGGCGAAATATGGTGGGCTTTTCTTTATCCACAAAATATAAAATATAAAAGTTATATTTTTAGCCGTGTGGCTAAAAGTGATATTGTTTGCGCAAGCAAACAGTTTAGCCGAGCATCGCGAACGCCAACTGCGCAAGCAGTTATATTTTGGCTGTCGCCAAAGTTATATTAAATAAATCCACAACTTGCCATTAGGCAAATATAACTGCCGAAAGGCAATATAACTCGTCGTTAGACGAATATCACAAATCCGTAAGGATTTATTTAGTTGCCGAATCCCTTGTAGGGACTCGGCTTCGTTGGCCTTTTTTGTTTTTTTCGGTAGGTAAAAAAGTGCATAACTAAACGGTTAAAAAACAAAAAAAATTAAAAATTTCCGTCATATCTAAAAACAAGTCG
>JAZRMS010000246.1:0-5610 GCA_045647825.1 Christensenellaceae bacterium | reverse complement strand
CACATAAAAAAGTTTTGTATAATTAGCTTAAGGAGAAAAACATGTAAGGATTTAAGATCACGCTTGGCGACGCTGTTTTTTCCATAGCAGAAGACGACAAACTATTAAAGCGCACCAACAAATGGGAAACCACTAATATTTTATCACAATTTTGCCAATAAAGCAATGGCTTTTGTTATAATTTCTTAGGGTAAAATAATATACAATTTTAAAAACGTTAAGTTGTTTAATAAAAACTATAAACGCTTGATTTTTTGTGAATTTTAGCTAATATTTATATATTATTTGTCATTTATAATAAAATGCAATTTAATGCAAAATAACGAGTAAAATAATATACTAAAAAACAAAAAAATAACACGCTTAACAGTATAGTTACATGCAAAAAATCTTGCTATTATTTTACAACAAAAAAACTCTATGGAAAACCATAGAGTTTTTTAGTTTTTTGTTTTTATAAACTGTCTTTTTGTTAGCCCTTAAGACCACCAACAGACATGTTATTTAACATAAGCTTTTGACAAGATGCGAACAACGTTAACGGAACTAATGCCGAAATCATAATACAACCGAACATCTTTGCCTTTGAGTTAGAACCGTGTGCAGATGATTCTGATACAAGATAGATACCATAAGCAAGGTTAGGGAACTTAGGCAAGTTGATCATTATTGAAGAGTAGTTGTTCCATGAACCCATGATAGCACTTACATATAGAGCAATGATACATGGGAATGCTTGAGGTATAACTACCTTGAACAATACTTGCAGTGAGTTCGCACCGTCTAGAACGGCAGCTTCCGAATACTCTTTTCCGACCGCCTTGACGTATCCATAGACTATAAGTGCCTGATAGTCAAAGCCGGAGAACGCACAGACAACTTGTAATACCGGGTTGTTAATCGCGCCGATTGAACGAGCAAGTTTATATCCTGCAGCACCCATACCAACGATAGGAATAGTAATACGGAAAATGATAAGTCCGTAGAAGAATTCCTTTCCTGGGAATTTGTATCTTGCAAGAGGATATGCAACGAATACGCTGGCAGCAAGTTCCATAAATTGAGTACCGAATGAGAACCAAACAGAGTTCCAAGCCATTCCCCAGAAACTAGTCTGGTTAACTTCGAAGGTTGGGAAAATTTCTGCCCATAATTCCCAACGCCAAACTCTTGGTAATGCAATCATATCTAAAACGTATTCTGCTTGAGCTTTAACAGAGTTGATAAACGCGAAGTAAAGTGGCATTACTGCAACGATACTTTGGTATATACAAAGGATAAAGAATATTGTGAAAACTACTCTCTTACTCTTACCTTCTTTTGAAATACCATCTTTGTTCTTATGATAGTTTTTCTTTAATCTTAAGGCGACAAACTTATTTTTTACTTTATTTAATACTTGCATTTTATCACCTCATTAATAAGAAACGTCTTCAATAATGCTACCGCAAAGCTTTCTAGTTAAAAGAGAAAGTGGAATAAGAATTGCAGTAAACAATAAACCTAACGCAGATGGATAACCATAAGCAGCTTCTTTAGCAGCAAGCGCCGCGTCACCTTGACCAGATATCAAATACGTCTGCCAGAAGAAATAGAAGCCCATTGTAGCCGTGTCGTAATTACCCTTCGTGTAAAGGAATACACCACAGTCACGCATGAGAGCGCCGGCAATACCTGTAATAATACCTATTTGCGTCGTTGACCAAGTAAGTGGGAACGCCAAGTGCCAGAACTCACCCATAAAGCCAAGACCATCTAGTCTAGCAACTTCGTATAATTCGTTAGGAACACGCGCAAGAGCACCAGTCTGCACCATACTATAACCAACTATACCCGGTACGTATTGTAGGGCTATTAGCGTGTACCACGCTGTTTCACTAGCACCTATCAAACCGCCGTAGTGCGCTTTATCAGGAAGTCCACCAAGCATTTGTTCTGCAAGTAAATATAATGGACCGCCAACGCCAACCATGTATTTGTAAATAAGAACGGTAACCAAACTACCCAAAACGCCAGGGATCATGAATATTACTCTGAATACGTAGTGTCCCCAAAGTTTTTTGAATAGAACGTAGTTAGAAAGTTGCCCTGGGAAGAACATAAGCCAACCCAAGAGGTAGAGAGAGAATGATCTCCACTCTACTTCCCACAAGTTCCAACCGTGTGTATAGTTAGGCCCGAATTCATTAAACACTTCTAAGAAGTGGTCAAAACCGAATTGACCATCAACAGAGAACGCAATAACTATACCACTAAAGTTAACGTATACGAAGAACACTATAAAGAATAATAGTGGAAAAAGTATCGATAACCAGCAGAAGATAAACGCACTTCTGTCTTCAAAATTGTATTTCTTTCTGAAATACGGTGTGTTAAAGATTTTTAGCATTTCTTTTTAGACCTCTAGGATTAGTAATTAGATTCTGTATTCTTCTGGAATAAACAAGTTGTTAGGAAGACCTACGCCTTTCTTATCCCATTGGTTTCTAATATAAACGTTACACTTTTCGCCTTCGATAACTTGTTTAGCGATTGATGCATAATCTCTATCTAACGCGCTACCAGAAGGTTCAATATCGATTTCACCGTGCATTTGAACACCCATGGTTGCGCCGTAAGTACCATAACCAGGGTCAATTGAAGCATATCCAGAAGGTGCACCCCATCTAGTATAACCGTTACCAGTTGCTCTAGAAGTTGACATTCTTTCAATGTCCATACAATCTTGGATAAACGCTGGGGTGTTTACGTCTACTTCGTTATCATAGTATGGGTGCAACATACCGTATTGAGTACGGATATCTGCAGCATCTTGTGATGCAAGCATTCTCAAGAATAATTTTGCGATTTCAATAGTTTGAGTTCCGCAATCTTTCATCAAATACATTGGTGAATATCCACCGTAAACGTATCCACGAGCATCTGCCAAAGCGTCGTATTGTGCGCTAGTAAGGGTTACGCCCGTTTCTTGCGCTACTTCTGCAATGATATCATTTTTCTTGGTTTCGTTAGTGGTAAAGCCACCAAGTGATTTTGCATATCCGTCCCAAATATAGCAGAAAGTTGAAAGAATTTCATCACAATCTTCGCAGTGTGCGTCGTATGATTTAGTGTAAGAAAGAACGTCGTGTCCTGCACCGCAAAGGTTGTACTTTAAGCCAACGAAAGAGTGCATTGGGTCGTGCATCATTTCCAAATCTTCTAAATATTCACGATAGTCGTTTTGTACTTCGTTATAGAAGTATTCGCCGTTACCCATGAATATTGCGTTACCCATTGCAATGTTACCGTGAGCAACGTCGTGAGTGGTTGTATCTGAACCAGGTGCTGCAAGCATTTGATCCCAGAAGAAAACAGTCCATTCAATAACTGGTTGACGCCAGTAAGCTTTTTCAAGCACTTGGTCAACAGATTCAGTAATAAAGCCATTGTTGTTTAATTGATAGGTTTTGTAACCGTTCTTCAATTCAAAATGAGCTTCTGAACCAAGAATTTGTCTTTCTGCAGTTAGATAGGTGTGCCATGCATAAGTATCTGCGTTTGAACCACCGTATGCAATTGGATATACACCGTCATCCATACAATCATCATAAATAGATTGAACTAATTCAATAAATTCATCAGTAGTTCTTGGATATTGAGTATCAAAGTCAATAGCAGAATAGTGTTCTAAAACACGACGGTTGGTTACGACACCACGAACAGAAGTAGTTAGTGGGAAACCATAAACGTGAAGACCAGTTTCATCTTCGAGAGAAATATCGTAAATGTTTTCTCTGTTCTTGTAAATTTGACTAATAACGCCACCAGGAGTACCATCAAAATTGATAGCAGTTGAATTCCAAACGTCAGTAATTTCTTCTACACAAGTACCATATTCTTCGTTAAGAACGTCTGAAAGGAATACTGAACCAGGGAAAACCAAGTCCAAACCAGTAGTTGATGCTGGCAAACGCATTTCTGCAAGTGCAGTTGCAGTACCAAAACCATCTCTTGGTTTTTCCACGTTAACGTAGTAACCTTCTTTGTCTGCATAGTAAGCATTGAAAGCAGTTGCAACGTCTTTAATATAGCCGTCACCATAACCGCCCTTTGAAATAAGAACGTTAACGGTCTTTGCAGGGTCGTGTTCACCTGGATTGTCTGGATCGTCTGGATCGCCACCACAAGCGGTGAAAGTGAAGCAAGAAACTACTGCAAGCAACATAGCTAATAATTTTTTGAGTTTCATATCATCTCTCCTTACATAAATTTTTTTAACTTTTTTATTATATCACAAAAAAACCATAAATGCAACAAAATGCCTAGTAATCTATTACATTTTTTTAACAAAGTGCAAAAAAACAAGTTTATTTTGCACACCAACGCCCAAAAGCGCCTAAAAAAATTTTAAAAAACCAAGATTTTGCCACGCCTACGACTATTTTGCTATGTAATTATATCACAAAAATTGTTTTAAATCTACAAAATTCGCAATATTTTTTTGTAAATTTTGTAAAAATTTCAAAACAAAAAACGCCATTAAAATAATAGCGTTTTCTTTTGTATGTTGTTTTTTGTTAAAATTGCGTTTTTATGTATAGTTTTCACAATAAATCCCGTAAAATAAAGCACTTCACGGCTCGCTTTTTTAAGGTGTTTGAACGAGCCACGCTTTGTTAGTTTACGTTTTGATGAGAAAAATACAAGATAGACAAGGCAACACCCGAAGGCAATAGTATACATATTGCCAAGCGGTGTTAACACAGTATATCGCAGTAGTTTTCCGTCAAAAACAAAGTGTGGCGAAGTGAAAACGCCTATTATTCTATCCAGCCGAATTCGCCTGGCGAGTGATGATTGTGACCTAGAGCGCCCATTGGGTTTGGCTCTGAACACCATCTTGCACCGGCAAAGAAACGAACGTTAAGCTTAAATGGATATCTCTTAAAGTCCAAATCCTTCTTTGAAATCCTGCCAATTAGGTGGATTTTATCTTCGCCGTTAGAAAGGTCTGTTGCTTGCCACTTTTTGCTGAACTCTTCAAATCTCTCGTCGTTTACCGATTGATGAGAAGGACCTTCTCTCCAAAGTTTGATAGTGCCATCTTTACCAAAAATCCAAGTACATTGAGGGAACATAAGTTCTGTTTCAAAGGTTACCCAGAAACTATCTTTATGGTTGCTATAAACTTCTAATTCAAAGTAGTCGCCGTTTTCTGCAATTCTAAACTTGGTGTCCCTATCGTCAATCTTTGGACCTTCCCCACCTTGAGAGAAAGAATCGCCAAGGATTTTAACGCCTTTTTCGCAACTTTCCAAATGATTCCACTCTGCGCTTTCTAACCCGTTTCTACCAGCCTTTGCGTGTTTCATTTCAGGTTCGTCGCCTACGTAATAAGTGAGTGCGATTTGGTTGTTTTTAATTCTGTTTTCTACTTCTACAAATTCGGTCTTTAATAGTTCTCTTAATTGTTTAATACGCGCGCGAAGTTTTGCTGGGTGGAATTTATATCCCTCTGCCTCTGAGTGCCAGCCAAGTCTGTTATCTGCTTTGCAAAGTGGGATCATTGCACTGCTGTTTGCTATTTCATCTTTTACGATTGCTTTCATTGCCTTTAATTCAGCAAGC
>JAZRMS010000245.1:0-3122 GCA_045647825.1 Christensenellaceae bacterium | reverse complement strand
GAATATTTCTTTTTTCGTCCATAAAAACCTCTCTTTATTTATCGTTCGCACGCTTAAATTGTAGCATAATTTAGATTTAATATCAATATTTACAATAAATTATATTCTAGCCGTTTACTAATTCAACTAGTTTTTTTGCAGTTTCGGTTATTTTGTCAAATTCTTTTGCCTTTACTAGCGCGCCGTTAACAAGCAAACTTCCAACGCCAACGCCAACTGCACCCGCTTTAATAAATTCTTTTGCATTGTCAACCGAAACCCCACCAAAAGCTAAAAACTTAACGTGTGAAAGGGGTGCTTTAACCGCCTTAACGTAGCTTGAAGATTGACAAGGGAAAATTTTAACGAAGTCTGCACCAGCATCATACGCTTTTTTTGCTTCGCTAGGTGTGAACGCACCCGGCAAAGACACCATTCCTTTTTTAATCGTTCTTTTAATAACCTTAACGTCAGTATCAGGAGAAATTATATACTCTGCACCAGCGTTAAACGCCATATCCACTTGCTTTTTATTTAGCACCGTTCCAGCACCTACTAAAACCTTGTCGCCCAACGCGTCTTTAATGCTCTTAATAGCAATAGCCGTGTCAACAAGTTTTTCTGGGGCGCTTTGGTTGAAAGTAACTTCAACTAGTTTTACACCGCCTTCGCATAACGCCTTTGCAACTTCAACAGCATCTTCTGGTGAAATACCACGAATTATCGCTATAATTTTATGTTCTTCTATCGCCTTTATAACATTTTCACGCATAATTTTTATCCTTTATTGTCTTAATAATCAAATCACTTATTCCAAAGCCAAGGGCAAAGAATTCTCTCATCAACGTTTATAAATGCTTTCGTTATCTTTTCCCTAGAGTTATCTGAAATCTTTTTAACGTTTATTAAATTGATATTTTCCCTTACTTGCTCTCTATTATCAGCGCCCATAACTAGCGAAGAAACCCCGTCTAAATCCCTAATATAAGAGATGGCAAGCCCTGCAACACTCATATTTTCTTCTTCTGCAATTTTTCTAATCATTTTCAACGGCTCTTTCGCGTTTTGAAGTACGCCGTCTGGCAAAGTTTCTGGATCACGGAAGAACAAACCTTGCAAGAATACGCTTCTAACAAAAACTAACAAATCGTTTTCTTTTAGTCTTTTAATTGCACCACCCGTTGCATTTTTAACGTCTAACATATTTAGTGGAACTTGCACCGCTTCGAATATGTCGTTAGATAAAACCTTGTCCACGTAAGAAAAATGGTTTAGTGATATTCCCACTCTTTCAACGAGCCCATCTCTTTTTAGTCTTTTTAAGGTGTCAATAACCGTTTGCCCGTATACGTCCAAATCGTATTCGTTGTGCATTAACAATAATGGCAAAGACTTATAACCAAGACTTAAAAGCGAATTTTCTACTTGATCGACTATCTTTTTTTCCGCCTCTAATTTAGACAAAGGGTTGTCGTGGTTCATCACGCTAAACTTTGTTATTATGGTTGAGTTTTTCTTGTCTTTTCCAAAATAAGAGCCTAGCACACTTTCGCTAGTACCATATGCAGAAGAAGTGTCAAACGCGTTAATTCCACCGTTAATCGCCTCTTCTAAAATGCCGTGAGATTTTTCTATAGAAGGTTGACCTTCACTATTGTTGATGCCATAATTCAAACCTAATTGAACCGTGCCAAGCATCATCTTTGAAATTTTTAATCCTCTTGCGCTAACGTATTCCATAATCAACCTCCAAAAACGATAGAAAACTCTTGTAGTTTGAATTATATCACATCTAAAAATTTTTTTCAATATAAACGGTAACAAAAAGCGCGATTAAAAACTTTTATATTTAATCGCGCAAATTATATTTCTATAATATTTAATTTTTACAATTTCTTTCAATCCCGTAATAAATTAAAACTAAAGTCGTGCTAATCAAAATTCCACCCACTATATCACTAAACCAATGCACCCCCGATAAAAACCTACCAACAACCATAAACGCTATAAATAGATATATTATTAATTTAATACCTTTTCTAATAGAATTGTTTTTTATTCGCCTATTAAACTGCATTATAGCCGTTGGCATAAAGGTTAAAACAAGCATTGTTGTAGAAGATGGATAAGAGGGTTCTAGAAAGCCGTTAATCAAAACCGGCCTATAATTTATAACCACCCTTTCAAACAACAAATAAATAAAAAATACTACTAAATAAAAACACCCTAATATCAACAAAGACTTGTCAACTTTTAGTATGCTTTTTCTTTTTACACATTGAAAAGCGCCAAGGATAGCAAAACCTAATGCAACCGCAATAGGAATAAGCCCGCACCAATCGGTTATTTCATATAGAATAAAGTTTCCCACAAAAAGCTTATGAAAAAAGCCATTAATAGTCGAAAAACCAACACTTGAATTGTTGGGCCCGATTGCCTTTTTGTCAACAAAACTTACTAAAACAGTCCACAAAACAAACAAAATTGATGAACTTAACCAAGCAAAAAACGCTCTTTTGCTATTTCTTTCCATATTCTTTACCTGCCTTTATTTTTTAAAAGCAGTTTAACGTCAAACACACGAAAAAGCAAGAAACAATCTTTCACTTTAACGATACTTTTGGTATCATTTCTTAAAACAAGTACACACTTTTACTGCTAAAAACACAAAAGATAACATTGCCGAATATGGTTGTAAACTTGAAATAAAAATAACAACGGCAACTGCACTTAAAGATATGGATATAAAATACTTTGCCTTTCCCCAATGCTTTTCTTGACAATTTTGAAGGAAAAGCAAAATAGCACCAAACAAAATAGTAATTATAAGAACGACTAAATACACAACTTTTAAATAACTTGCTACGCTAGATAATTGCAAAAGACAAACCCCTATAACTTCACTTTCCATCCGTTGAGCAAAAAGTGGAAGAAAGAAAAAAACCAAAACACTTAAATCTATTAGCCCAAACGTTAAATCTTTAAGTTTGCTTTGCCTATTCTTTCCTTCTTTTTCTGCAACGCAAAGCAGTTCGTTGCTAGACAATAGTTCATCAACGCTAATACAAAAATATTTAGCAATCTCTTTTAACGAATCTAAACTAGGATATCCCCTGCCCGATTCCCATTTTGAGACCGCAGCA
>JAZRMS010000244.1:0-2988 GCA_045647825.1 Christensenellaceae bacterium | reverse complement strand
GTGCGCAATACCACCTTCGTAATAGAAAGTATCTTCTTGCTCTTTCTCTGCTCTCTTGTCGATTAGTTTAATGGTCAAACCCTTATTTAAGTAAGCAAGTTCACGAAGTCTAGACTTAATGGTGTCGTATTGAAAATCGGTAGTATCAAAAATCTCATCATCAGGCATAAAAGTAACCCAAGTACCCGTAAAATCAGCATCGCCAACAACTTTTAATGGAGTTTGCGGAATACCTCTATTATAAACTTGCTTGTGTTGTTTGCCGTTTTGAAAAACTTCTACTTCAAGCCATTCAGAAAGAGCGTTAACAACAGAAAGACCAACGCCGTGTAGCCCACCGGAAATCTTATATCCGCCACCACCAAACTTTCCGCCTGCGTGTAGCTTTGTCAAAACTACTTCAACAGCCGAAATCCCTTCCGTGTGGTGAATTGCGGTAGGTATACCTCTACCATTGTCTTTTACGGTACAAGAGCCATCGCCGTTAATTTGAACGGTTATGGTGTCGCAATATCCGTTATTCGCTTCGTCAACAGAGTTGTCAACGATTTCTTGAACAAGGTGATGTAATCCCCTAACGTCCGTTGAACCGATATACATACCAGGTCTTTTACGGACTGGATCAAGCCCTTCTAAAACCTGAATTTGTTCTTCGCCATAGTTGCCAACGTGTTTAATTCTTTCTTCCATTTTACACCCGAAAAAATAATAGTTTTTTTGTAACTTAATTATACCACAAAAGAGAAAATTTTACAAGCGAATTTATAAAATTTAAAACTATTTATAGTTTTAATATGAGTAATTTTTTATTTTTCTTTTAACTGACATTTTAAGGTATAAATTTTGTTTTTTTACACACCATATTTTTACACCAAGGAGAACAAAAATGAACCTTTGTTTAGACTGCGAAAAACATATAAAAGACGGCCACAAACTCTCTTGTCCAAACTGTGGCACAATCTTTTGTCTGCCCTGTGCAGAAAAGAGTAAAAGAATATGTCCAAAATGTTATCACGATTTGGAATTTTCCGAATAAAAAAACACCTCAAAGCCCAACCCTTGAGGTGTTTTTGTTCTCGATTAAGTTTTTAGTCAAAGTATTCGGATTTAAATTTTTCCAAAAGTTTATTTTCAAATTTTCCAAAACCTTTAATTTGACACCTGTTCGCCTCTTTAACGGCTTTGTTATAAAACTGTTCAAACAAATCGTTTTCCTTTCTTACACGCAAAATATAAGCCAATTTAACACGAACGTTTGAAACAGAATTGTTTTTATTGAGATATTGTTCTATCTCATACATAACGTCGTCTGCTTTATCTTCATTAAAATCGAAAGTACAAAGCGCATAAAGCATATCGGCTTTAACAGCAGGAATAAATTGTTTTGGCATACTTTCTTCTTCTATCATAAGATTAAGCCTATTTAACGTATCCTTTGCATTTTCATAGTCGCCTTTATCCAAATAATATGCGTGCCTTGCACTTAAAAGCAAGGTAAAATTCGGATCGTCTTCTGGCAGTTGTGGTAAATCAAAATAAAGAGCCTCATCAATTTCAGACGGAGTTTTCCCGTCATACATTTGCGCTTGAATTTTAAGCAAAGACAACGCAACCATCATTGTATCGTGTTTTTTATTTATTCCATTTATTACAGCACCATCATTTAAAAATCCTTCGTTAGACATAGGCAACGCATTGCCCAAAAAACTATATATACCGACAGGCAAAAACACGGACAATAAACAATATCCCCAAAGTGACAAACCCGTCAAAAACAACGGCACAATTCCAATCAAAATCATTGTAAAAGACGCAATCAACGCACAAGAAGTCATTTTTTTAAGTCTTTTTTCAATATTTTCATCTGTCGTTGCAATCATGTCAGTATATCCAGCCTCTCCGCCAAAACCACAGAAAGAAAATCTTATTCCGTCGTGACGTCTAGTCCACTTAAAAAACCAAACGCACATTGAAGAAAATTTAAATCCAGCTCTCTTGCCACCTATAACGTGACCTAATTCGTGAGCAAAAGTCGCAACGAGCGACGCAATAATAGCACCAACTAAAAATTTTGAACCGACGTCTAAAAACTGCGTTGAATATCTATTATTGCAAATATACACAACGACAAACAAAGCAACTAGTGTTAGCACCATATATAAAACGTTATTAATCAAATTTGTTCTTCTACTCATTTTTATTATCACCTAAAATTTTTAAGGTTAAATAACCTTCCAAATTATCCTTTTCACTTACCGTTATACTTTCAATAGAAAATTTTTCCATAATAGCAAACATAATAGCAACACCACTCGCAATAACCTTTGCCCTTTCCGGTTGAAGTCCTTTCAAATTCTTTCTTTCTTCAACGGATAAGGAAAATAACTTTTCTTTCAAGAGTTCTATTTGCTCTTTTTTAACAACGTATCCATCCACTAAATCTGGACAATAATTTTCTAATTCAAGTAGCATTGCAACAATGGTAGTTGCCGTTCCACCTATTGAATAAAAATTAGATTTAGGAACGATCCCAAACTCATTGATTTTATCAACCAAAAATTCTTCAACTTTGTTTTGATCTTGACCACATTTATCCGTAACCAAAACCGCACCGACGTTCACGCTTTTTGAATACTTTGTTATTCCATCGGCCACAACGGTTATTTCCGTACTAGCACCACCAACGTCGATAATAGCCCCGTCCTGACCATCTAGAGCACCTATATATCCAAGTTTTGCCTCTTCTTTGCCAGAAACAACGTCCACCTTTAACCCACAAGAATTAAACACGTTATCATTAAATTCTTTAGAATTAACAGCACTTCTAACCGCAGCGGTTGCAAAAACACTTACTTCGTCAGCATTTTCTTCTTTTGCCTTATTTATAAAATAAGAAACGGCGGCGACGGTTCTTTCGATCGCCACCGTTTGAAGTATCTTTTCTTCGCCCATGCCTTCTGCAAGGCGGGTAGAAGTCGGGGGCCAAGC
>JAZRMS010000243.1:0-11728 GCA_045647825.1 Christensenellaceae bacterium | reverse complement strand
CTTACGGCGCGCCAAGAAAAAAGAACGGATAGAGTCCGTTCTTTTTTCTTGTTGTGTCTAACAGAGTGAACTGTTTGTTTTAACAAAAGAAGAATAATAACAAAGTAAAAAAACAAACAGTTCGGCTTTGCCATCGTAGCGAAGCGTAGATGTGTCTCTTACGGCGCGCAAGAAAAAAGACTACCAAATAAGGTAGTCTTTTTTGTGTTGTGTCTAGTTAATAAAATTATTTGCGTTTATAAGTTTTTGCACAATAAAATCTAACGTGCTTTCAACACTTATTCTGTAAACGTTATGTTGGTTGCCACGTTTGCATATTCTTGACCAATTATTCCGTTGAGTTTTTCCACGATATAATTTTCAAGAACTTCTATGTCTAACACGCCGTCATCTCTTAATACTTCAACGTTTTTAAACATTGTCATACCACTTCCATATTCAAGAAGATAGTAATTAGCTGCCGCGATGGTATATTTTTTGTCAAGAACAATCGGCTCGTACGTTTGGGTTTCGCGGTCGAATATTTTTATATCATATACACGATATTGACCTGAAACACCTTGAAATTCTCCTACTTCATTTGTTACAACAAAAGAGGGGTGCTAGTGTTAATCGAAAAAGTGATTCCTGATAGATGAGGGAAAGAGCCATCTTCGCCAGGCCATTTCATCATAGCCATTTCCAACATATCCTTAATGTCTTGACCACTAATTTGAGCCAAAACCACCATGTTAGCGAACGGGAAAACGGATAACAAATCATTAAAAGTAACGTCACCTGCAGAAATGTTAGAGCGAATTCCACCGCCGTTCACATAGCCAATGTCTGCATCAGCGTAACTACGCATAGCATCTGCGCACAAATCGCCTAAATTTGTTTCTGCCCTACGCACCAAGCGATTTCCATCGGTATCGTGCGTTATAAGGTCCACTTCGCTATATGCAACTTTTCTTTTGCCAACTTCGCCATATTCTAAATCAATTTGATTAAGATAAGCATCAATTGTCGCATCCGTTTTTTGATAATCTGCCGTTTTAATTAGTTGAGCATCGAATTTTCCATTTGAAATAACGAGTTTGCCGATATACTCAAATTTTGTTCCGGTAGAGTTGAGAATAACCTCGTTTCCACCTTCGTCAATTATCAATTTTTCTTCTATTACACTATGCGAATGTGCGTCAAGCACAACGTCAAAGCCACTAGTGTTTTTAATTAAAGTTTCAACGTCTTCTAAATCGCCGTATATGCTATCGTCTGCATAACCGATATGGGAAAGAGCTATAACGTATTCTGCACCCGCCGATTTTGCTAAATCTATGTAGTTTTGTACTATGTCGTATAGCGTTGCAGGGTTAAAAGTATATAGAAGTTCACCGTTTTCATCTCTAAATTGAGTAGGTGAAGAAGAAGCAATTGTAGAGGGGGTTGTTATGCCGATATATGCAATATCAACGTTGCCATAAGAAACCATAGAATATGGCTCAAAATATGGTTTGTTATCGCCAATTGCGCTAAAATTACAGCAAATCGGCTTTGTATCCAATATATTAACCAAGTATTCTAATTGCTCAAGGTGATAGTCAAACTCGTGATTTCCCAAAGTTATTGCATCATAACCAACAATGTTCATAAGATTCACAATATATTCGCCATGTGAAACAACGCCAAGACTGCTTCCCTGAATATAATCGCCACAAGAAACCACACCAACGTGTTTATGTGTTTCGTTTAGTTCTTTCTTCATTGCTGCTAGCTTAGAATAACCTTCCACAGCACAATGAACGTCATTTTCAAAAAGAATAACTATATCATCGCTACGGTTGTCTTTTGGAGTGCAAGCAGATATAGGTGTAATACTAATAAGCATTAATATACAAACTAATATACTTGTTATTTTCTTTTTCATTTATTAATTTGTTTCGCTCCTTAAATGTTAAACGGTTTTCAAATTATTTTATGTTATTAAGATATTCGGCTAGTTCAACGCGATTGTAAAAACTTTCAATCTTTGTCAAAGTGATATCAGGTGTAACGCCTTGGTCAACGCTGTAATAAGTACCATTCTTAACGGTTGCAAGATGCGTAGGACTAGAAATATTAAAGGTCGTACCGTCTGCAGTAACTCCGTGAAGAACAGCGCAACCGCCACCTGTTGAAGTTTTACCCACGATAGTTACGTTGCCAGATGCTTTTAGTAGCGCAGGAACTAGGTTGCCACACGAAAAACTTACGGGAGATACAAGGCAATATAAGTTTTTATCTGCAATATTATCGTTTTCGTCGAACACGTGGTCAAAGTTTACGTCAGCTTTATAAGTAATGGTAGATTTGCTTCCTGTAGCGCTATTAACGGAAGAAAAATCGCAATAGCCAAGCATCCACGCTACAGTATAGATAGCAGAGTCAACCGCTCCACCACCATTGCACGAAAGGTCAAGCACCACGTTTTTAATTTCGCTGTCCTCTTTTATTGCTTGATGAACGGCGGAAATAAGTCCAATAGTATCGCCAATCGGTTGCACTAGGTCTTGTTCGTAGTTCCCGTTTCTTTGTAGGGTGAAACTGTCAAAGGTTACGAACGCGGTGTCGCCAACTTTTTCATAGGGTGCAACCGCTCCGCGCGCAGAGGCAAACGTTCTATTTGCTTGAATATAGTCAATAAAAAGCGAACTTGTCTTAAAGTTTGCTCCATCGCTTGGCTCAGGCGCACCAACGTATGGGCTTGCGCCTACGGCTATTGAGTGAAGGTCTGAAATATAACCCAAAGTTAAAGTTCCAAGAGCATTGAAACCATTAGTTGCGTCTGGTTTAAGGAATTCATCTTTAAGACCAATATTTTCTAGGTAATAGTCAAAGCCGTCGTTAAATCCGTGTTCGCCTTGCAAGCCGTAGTATAAGTCTAGGAACAAGCAAAGTTCGTTATAGTTAAATTCGGTAAGGGCAGTTGATCTTTGCGCTTGTTCTTTGCCGTAATAAAGGTCTGCAACTTCATCAGCAATCGTGTTGCCTATTAAAATGAACAAGTTTTCACCGTTATACGCAATATTACAGCCGAATGGACAAAGGAATATATCGTTAAAAGTTTGCAAAGGAATATATTTCTTTCCGCCGTAAATATCAAGGGGGATATTTCTTTCTGCAAGGTCAATTTCAATTGCGTATCCAGGAGTATAGAAGGACTCTCTGCGGTCAAAATATTCCTTTTGACCTTCTTCGTTAACGTATGGCATAGCAAGTAAGTCGAGTGGGGTAGCGCAATATCCAGCAGCGCTAAAACTATCAAAACTGTCAAAATAAACGGTGTCTTTAACAAAGTCTAGTTTGCAGTAAGATTTGTTGTCACGAGTAAGAATAACTTGCGTGCTATCTTGTTCAAAACTAATGGTGTTGCCCGATTTTGCCAAAACAAAATTTGATAATAGTTCGGTTACGGCGTATTGAATTTCTACTAACAACACTTCTTCTTCGTTTTCGTAGTAGGCAACGTTAAACTTTTCGCTTTGACCATTAGGTGAATAAACGTCTTTGGTTACAGCAATAATTTTCTTTGCACCGTTCTTTGGGTAATTTGCAGATTGTGGGTCGGCACAAGCGCAAATAGAAAGTGCCATAAAAACGGAAAGCACTAGCGCTATAAGTTTTGTTAAAAAATTCTTTTTCATAATTTACTCCTATTTTATTTCTTTGAATCGCCTTGAACGGCAGATGCAATTTGTAATATGGTGTATAGAAGTTCTAGTGAAGAAAGAATAATATCGTTTATGTATTGAACGTTGTAAAGGTGGAAAAGTTCTTTGAGAGAAGAAAGTTCTTCTGCTGTGGCAAGATTTCTTTCTTCAAGAATGCTATACGCTTTTTCTTGCGCTTTCTTTTCAGTTTTTAAGGTTAATACAGAAAGAACAATGGCATAAACGTAAAACAAAAAGCCAAGGCCACCTAAAACGAGAGTGATAACGCCCGTTTGGTTAAACACGAAATAGTCTAGTAGCGCACCGATTGCAATGAGTGGGATAAATGCGAAAGGTCCAAAAGTGATAAGAGGGTATAAGCGAATGCGCTTTCTCATATCAGGGTCGCCCTCTTTATCCAAAATAGCAAGCGACGCTTTTTGAGCACCCATACCAAGAGAGGTTAAACTGCGTTCGTGACGGGTAAATCTTCTTAATCTAACCTTTTTGAAGTAGTGGCTATAACTGTTGCCGAATAAAAGCGAACCGGTCACCTTTACGCCTATGTGATTAAGCCCGTTTGCATCAAGAATTTTTCTTGCAACTTCTTGACCAGAAAGTCCGGCGCTATTTTGCGTGCGATTAAATTTTACATATTTAATAGCAAGCCAAACGCTAACAACTAAAGAGTAAGCGCCAACCAAGGCTATTAAACAAGCAACGATTGCTAAAGCAATTTCAAAATCCATATAAAATCTCCTTTATTTGTTTTATCTACCTATATAATTAAATAAAACCTAAACCGAACACGATTCAATTTAGGTTTTATTTTAGGTTTAATTTTTTTAGGTACTATTTAATATTTAATTATTTTGCTTTTGCGATGTTTCTAATGCAAAGATAATAGCAAACATACAAAGCAACGTCAAGAGCGCAATCTACAGCAAGCAATATCGTGTCAAAATTGAAAACTGTGAACATATCAACTATTGCAGAAATTGTTGAAACAGCTGCAAGAATTGCAAGGATGATAGTCCAAACAAAAGGTGCTTTACCAAATGCACCGCCATTAGCGATTTTAATACCTTTAACGCCGATGTAAACTTGAGGAAGAAGCAAAACAAAAGCCAATGCAAATGCAATTATAGATGCTACTTGAATCATTTCTTTTGTTAATCCTTCGGTTGCTTGTATTTGAGGAATACCATTGGTGCATGCGCCAACAATCATTCTAATTAAGCTTAAACCCAATAATGCTAAAATTACTATAGAAACCACTTTTAGATCTTTTTTCTTATCCATTTTAATTTTCTCCTAAACATTTTTTATTTAACGTCTCTTTTCTTAAACAGCATCACTGCTCCGATAAGGAATCCTGCTATAAAGATTATCGAAACAATGATAGCTCTAACAGATATAGTACCCAAAGAAGAAACGCTTATTAAACCATTAATACCGTCTGGCATGAGATGTGACACGTTGACGGTGATTTTTAACATACCTAAAAGGGAAGAGGCAGCCAAATAAACAAGGCTTGTTACCCCTATACCAAAGATTGCGCCTATTACCATTGCAATTGCATGGCTTTTTGTGAGCGTGCAAAAGAAAATAACGATTGCGTCAATTGCACAGAACAAAAGAAAACGCAACAACAAACCTTCAACTAACGCAACTATTGAATATGAATTAATATATGAACTGAAAAACATTGTTGCGCAAGGAATACAAATTATCGTGTAAATTAGAAGGACCATTAGCTGAATTATGCAAGTAACGATAAATTTAGATACTACCGTCATTCCTCTGTTGGAAAGTTGACCTGCAATATTCTTTACGTATCCGCAAGATTGTTCTGCACCAATAAAACTTGCAGCCATCATACAAGAAACAAACAAAGCAAAAGCATTAGTTCCCGTAAGAACAACGTCTGCAAAATCAACACCAACAAGCCAAGAAACAATGGGGAAAAGTATTTCCATACCTTCGGTGCCGGTAGGGGTATCGTTCATGCTGAGTTTAATTAATTCTAAAATACCAAAATTGAGTAGCATACCTAAAAAGGCTATTACCGCCGCCGCGATAGCACCCACTTTTATTGTTTTAGAGTGGAAAAGCCTATAAATATCCATTTTTACAAGATTTAACATTATGCGTTCCTCCCCGTGCTATTTAAGTAATATTCCTCAAGCGTCATTTGTTTGAAAGCATATTCGTATACTGCTATTTTGCTTTTTACAAGCTTTTCAATAACCTTGCTAGAATCTTCTACTTTAGAATTGATTCTAATGTTTTGACTGTCGATAACTTCAAAATCGTTAATTTGCATATCTAGCAAAACATTTTTTGCCTTTTCGCTATCCGAGGTTTTGAGAGAAACGTATGCACTACATCTTTTAGCAAGCTCTTCAGAAGAAAATTCGTCTAATAGTTTACCGCCGTTTATAATCGCAAACGAATCTGCAACTTTAACTAGTTCTTCTAGGATGTGGCTAGAAACGATAATGGTCAATCCGTTTTCCTTGCTTAATTTATGTATTATTTGGCGCATTTCTGCAATACCTTGTGGGTCAAGTCCGTTGATAGGTTCATCAAGCACTATGAATTTAGGGTTGCCTACAAGGGCAAGGGCGATACCAAGACGTTGTTTCATGCCTAAAGAAAAACTTTGCACCGGTTTTTTGTGGGCGTTTGAAAGTCCAACTTGTTCTAACAGCGAATATACGTATTCATTGTCTTTAATGCCCAAAGAAAGGCATTTTAATTTAACGTTTTGAAAAGCCGTCATCTTGGGGAAAAGTCCGGGGGTTTCTATAAGAGATCCAATATCTTTCATGTGTTTAGAAAGTTCTGTTCCTGTTTTACCCATAAAAGTAAAAGAGCCTGAAGTTGGTGTTGACAAACCACATATCATTTTAAGAATAGTAGTTTTACCCGCACCGTTTCTTCCTATCAAGCCATAAACTTCACCCTTTTTGATGTGAATATTTATTTGGTCGGCAGCTTTGTGTGTTCCATAAGCTTTGGTTAAATTTTCCGTAGTTAAAATATATTCCATTAAAGCTCCTTTTGTCTATTATATTTATGATGCTGTTTTGGTATGTAATACCAACAGATGCTATACCTAATTTAAATTATCAAAATAAGCGTTACAAAAGCGTTACAAAAAAAGAACGGTAGCGATTTACCGTTCTTCATTTTTATATAGTTAACCTTTTTTATATTCAAGCATTGCGCAAGTTTCTTCTGCCCAACTATATTGTGCCATATATTCGCCTAAAAATTCTGGCTTTCCATTTTCTAAATAATTAATGTAGTCGCACTTTATTAAAGAAGTGTCAACGTGATAATATGGGGTGTTGTGGCACAAAATTGCATCAGCGCCAATTTGTTTTAAGGTGTTTTTTAAGTCCATTACTAGTTGGCGAAGATAGGCTGTGTTTTTTTGGTCGTCAGTATCGTCGGGGAAAAGGACGGCGCAAATTTGCTTTGCCGTTAAACTAGCGCCATTTCTGTCAACTAAAAAGGCAAACAATTCTTTGGTTTTTGAGCGCTTGAACGAAAGTTGCTCTCCTTTTAAGTAAACTTCAAAATTGCCAAAGCATTTTACTTCTAAAAGTTTTTCTTTTTTTCTAACGCCTTTAATATTGTCTATTTCGTTTTGCACGTCTTCTGCTGATATAGGTTTCATTAAATATCCCGAGGCGTGAAGCTTAAACGCGGGAATAGCATATTCTTCGTATCCCGTGCAGAACACTATTTTGCTGTTTGGGCGAAGTGCAACTATCTTTTCAGCAAGCGAAATGCCACCCATACCGCGCATGTTTATATCCAAAAAAGCAACGTCTATGGGGTTTTCCTTAACGTATTCAAGGGCGTTTTCACAGCTTGAAAACTTTTTAACTTCTTTTATATCGGGTGATACTGTAATAGCTCGTTCAAGAGCGCGAAGCATTAATTCTTCATCATCAACTGCTATTGCTATCATAACTATATCTCCTTTGGAATTGTTATTAAAACTTTTGTGCCTTTGCCTATAATGCTATTAATTTCTAATCTTCCATTTACCATTGCTTTTAATCTTTCGCGAATATTTTTTATGCCAAAGTGCTTTCCTTCATCAAACAAAGCATTAGTGTCAAAACCAACGCCGTCGTCTTCTACTATAACGCAGTAATTTTCTGCCGTTTCATAGGTTATAACTTTTACGGTGCCACCTTTAGAGAGTTTCATAAGCCCGTGTTTAATGGCGTTTTCTACTATGGGCTGAATAGTGAGTGCAGGGATATGAAAATCGTTAGATTTCATTTCAAATGTAAAAGTCATGTCGGGGAAACGCACGCTTTCAATGTTTACGTAGTGATGAACGTGTTCCATTTCTTGTGAAACAAGTATAGGTTTAGGGTTGTCAAGTTTGCCAAAATTACCCCTTAAATATTTTGCAAAATTGTGAACAAGTTCGCCTGCTTTTGGTGGGTCTAATTCACAAAGTTGTTCTATGCTACCAAGAGTGTTATAAATAAAATGTGGGCGAATTTGACTCATCATCAAAGAAACACGGCTTTCTGTAAGTTGTGTGTTCAATAAAAGCTTTTCCGTTTCTAATTTTTTGGCTTTGGCAACAGCGTTAATATTGTTAGGAATAATTCTAACAAGCACAAACATTGCCATAACGAATAATATCAAGAACACGTATTGACTAGCAATACCGCCTTTCCAAAGTCCTATAAGCGTTGCAATAGAATCGACACCAAACGAAATTAATGGCAAAAACGCACCAATATAAATTAACCTATCCTTACCGTTTGAGTAATGTAATTCTTTTACGATACACGCTATTAGCACGGCGTTAGCAAGGCTTTGTATAATTATCCAATAAGGTATAGTGTTATAAAAGAATAATTTTGTTATCATAGGCAAAACAAATAACGCCGTGTTGACAATCCCTAAAATCAAACTTGTAATCAAACCAACTTTCTTTGTTTTGTGCAATGAAATAGAAATGAGCAACAATAAGAAGAAAGAATAAAGCATCATTGATATATTAGATATCGAAGTGTTGAAAACTATAGATTCACTCCAGAAAGAAATACCAAAAGAGCTATAAGTAAAATAAATGCCTGCAAGTAAAATAATTAGCCCAAGAAGCCATATAAATTTGCTGTTTTTAACGTGTATTAAAGAAGAGAAGAGCGCCGTTCCTAAAAACATAACGGATGCTATTATAAACACAAGTCCAACGTTTCTTTGCGTTGCGCCACTATCTAAAACGTCTTTTCCAAAGTCAATTTCAGTCCATAATGCCGTTCTTTCTAGCATTTCGTCGATGGCAGTTTCGTTGCCGTAACCGTGGGGATTATGAATTAAAATATCAATCAACTCATTGCTTTCGCTTGTCAATAAATAAGCTTCCCAATTGACACCGCAAACAGAATTTCCGTAAATAGGATTTTCCATATCCAAAACAAAAGGTTGGCTACCTACTTCAAAAAAGGTTAAACTAATATGGTCTAGATAGAAGGCGATAGGTATTTCTTCTCTATAAACACCAACGTATTCATCGTCTGGAGTGGTCATATGAAAATTACCGCGTAACCTTACGTCCCCTTTGGTAGAAGATATATGTTCCCCTTTTACAATGTCCTTCCACTCGCCGTCGCCTATTTTATATTGCCCTTCAAAATAAACGTTTGCAAGGGTCGCTGGCAAGGATTGATTGCTATTTGCATTTCCTTGCCACAAAAGAAATATGGCTGATATGATAACCAAAACAACGCCCACAATAGGCATTATCGAACGGAAGGATATTTTTTTGAAAAATTCAACAAATTTATTAATCATTTTTATTCTCTCTAACAATTTATGCGCAGTGTTCAACTAATACGAAAGGGGGATACCTTTATATTTTAGCACCATAAGAATTTTTTTGCAATAGGTTTTACACCTTGCTTGCCAACATATATAAGTTAATAGTAAAAAATTAAAAGAAATTACTAAAAATTGATAAAAAACTCAAGCGTCTATTGACAACCACACTTTAGTGTGGTAATATATAAATAATATGTTCTTACAAAAGGAGAAAGAATTATGGCAAATTTAATTTACGGCGTTAAAGATAAGCCAGGTTTTCTAAAAACCCTTATTTTTGCGTTCCAACAAGTGCTTGCTATTTTAGCAGCAACAATCGTTGTACCAGTAATTATCAACAACGACCCAGACTTAAATGCAGCAGGAATTTTCCCTCAAATGAGTCAATCTGCAGCATTGCTTGGCGCAGGTGTTGGTACTATCGTGTACTTATTGTTCACAAAGTTTAGAAGCCCAGTTTTCCTAGGCAGTTCATTTGCATTCCTTGGTGCTATGACCGCTCCATTTGCTGGCGCTGTATCTATGATCGGCGGATATATCGGTTTGGTTATCGGTGCTGTAATGGCAGGTTTGGTTTACGTTGTTATTGCAATAATCGTTAAGTTCGCTGGCACAAAATGGATTAACAAAGCTATGCCGGCTGCAGTTATCGGGCCAACCGTTGCAATAATCGGTTTATCGCTTTCAGGAAACGCAGTTGGTGACTTAACTAAAGGCGCAGTTGCAACTTGCAGTCCATACGTTGCTCTTATCTGTGGTTTAGTAACTCTTGCAACTGTTATCGTTTGCTCTGTTTACGGCAAAAAGATGATGAAAATGATACCTTTTGTTTTAGGTATATTAGCAGGTTATCTAGTAGCGCTAATCTTTACCTTAATCGGCAAACTTACTGGTTCAGCTGAACTTTTGGTTATCAACTTTGATTTGTTTAACAATATGCAATGGCTTCCAAACTTTACGTTTGTTGAAGGTATTAAAGGTATTAACGAAGTTGGCGACTGGGGTGCATATTTAATCGCAATCTTCGCTGCATACGTTCCTGTAGCTTTCGTTGTATTTGCAGAACACTTGGCAGACCACAAGAATATCAGCTCTATAATCGAACACGACTTAACCGAAGACCCAGGTTTACATAGAACTTTACTTGGCGACGGTATCGGTTCAATGGTAGGTGCTTTCTTCGGCGGTTGCCCAAACACTACTTACGGCGAATCTGTTGGTTGCGTTGCAATTTCTAGAAACGCATCTGTAGTTACTATCTTCACCGCAGCGGTTATTTGTATCGTAGCAGCTTTCGTTGCTCCATTCGTAACTTTCCTTGCAACTATTCCAAACTGCGTAATGGGTGGCGTTTGCTTCGCTCTCTATGGATTTATTGCAGTATCAGGCTTAAAGATGATTCAAAAAGTTGACCTTAACGAAAACAGTAATCTCTTCACCGTTTCAGTTGTATTAATCGCTGGTGTTGGTGGATTGACCTTAACCTTTGGTCAAGTTCAAATCAAAGCAGTTGCTTGTGCACTTATCCTTGGTATCTTGGTTAACGTTCTTGGCAACCTTAAATGCAAAAAAGCAAAAAAAGAAGACTAATTTAAGGAAATTGTTATGAAAGAATTTAATAACGTCCACATTTTAGACCATCCGCTTATTAGACATAAGCTTGCTATTATTAGAAACAAAGAAACGGACACAAAGCAATTCCGCGAAGTTATTAAGGAACTTGCAACGCTTATGGCGTATGAAAGTTTTAAGGACGTTCCTACTCAAGAAATAGAAGTGGAAACTCCACTTGAAAGGGTAAAGCAAACGATTGTTAAGGAAAACTCAATTGCAATCGTTCCTATCCTTCGTGCAGGGCTTGGTATGGTAGACGGAATACTTTCTTTGTTCCCGGCTGCAAAAGTAGGGCACATAGGTTTGTATCGTAACGAAGAAACTTTAGAGCCACAAGAATATTATTGCAAACTTCCTTCTGGAATAGAAGAAAAGGTGGTAATGCTTGTCGACCCTATGCTAGCAACGGGTGGTAGCGCAGTAGACGCGATAACAATGCTTAAAAAACGTGGATGCAAAAAGATAAAGTTAATGTCTATTATCGCTGCGCCCGAAGGCGTTAAAAAGGTTGCGGAGGCGCACCCTGACGTAGAAGTATACGTTTCCACGCTTGACCGTTGTCTTAACGAACACGGATATAT
>JAZRMS010000242.1:0-5744 GCA_045647825.1 Christensenellaceae bacterium | reverse complement strand
TATTATACCAAGGCAATATCAATTAAAGAGGCAATCAAGGTGGCAAGATGATTACTAAAAGAATTATTCCGTGTCTAGACGTTAAAAACGGAAGGGTGGTAAAGGGCGTTAATTTTCAAGGCTTAAACGACGTGTCTTCACCCATAGAACTAGGTAAATATTATAGCGATAACGGTGCAGATGAACTTGTTTTTTACGATATAACGGCATCTAGCGAAGGCAGAGAATTATTTACCGACGTGCTTAAAGAAGTGGCATCCACTATATTTATACCCTTGACCGTTGGTGGTGGAATTAACACGTTAGACGATTTTGACAGAGTGCTTAAATGTGGCGCAGACAAAGTTAGCGTTAACTCTGGCGCAATAAAAAATCCAGACCTAATCTATCAAGCGGCAAAAAGATATGGCAATCAATGTGTTGTGCTTTCTGCAGACGTTAAAAGGGTGGACGGAAAGTTTACCGTTTTTGCAAAAGGCGGAAGAGAAAACACGGGGCTAGACGCATTAGAATGGATAAAACGCGGGGTGGATAACGGCGCAGGTGAAATAGTGCTTAATTCTATCGATACAGACGGCGTTAAAAAAGGATTTGATATTGAGATGTTAAGGGCTGTTTGTAATATCGTTTCCGTTCCTGTAATCGCATCTGGCGGTGCTGGCAAAGCAGAAGACTTTATAGAACTCTTTAATGAGTTGCCCAAAGTAGACGCTGGGCTTGCAGCATCTATATTCCATTTTGGAGAAGTGAAAATAAACGAACTTAAAGAAATACTTTCTGAAAGTGGTATTCCTGTTAGAAAGTAGTTAAAGGAGAAAATTATGATAGACGTTAAAGAATTAAAATTCGATTCACAAGGACTAATTCCTGCAATAGTGGTAGATTCTGTTAGTAAAAAGGTGTTGACTTTGGCTTATATGAACGAAGAGAGCCTTAAAATAACAATGGAAAAAAACTTAACTTGCTTTTATAGTAGGTCAAGAAAGGAATTGTGGCTTAAAGGAGAAACTAGTGGAAACTATCAACACGTTGTTTCAATAACGGCAGATTGCGATAAGGACGCGCTAATAGTTGTTGTTGAGCCAGACGGCCCTGCGTGTCATACGGGCGAAAAGAGTTGCTTTTATAACGACCTTTATCAAAGCGAAGAATTGCACGAATTCTCGCTTGATGGATTAATGAATTTAATTGAAGGCAGAAAAACCGAAAAGAAAGAAGGGTCTTACACGACTTATTTGTTTGAAAAAGGGCTTGATAAAATTCTTAAAAAGGTTGGCGAAGAATGCACCGAAGTTATTATCGCAGCAAAAGCAGATGATAAAAAGGAAACCATATACGAAATTGCAGACCTTTGCTATCACACTTTAGTCTTAATGATACAAATGGGAATTTCTTTAGAAGATATTCACCGCGAACTTGCATCACGCCACGTAATCGATCACAAAGTTAAGCAAGAAAAAATGACCAAGTAGAAAGGAGAATAAAATGTCTAACTGGTTAAACACAACCTTTTATCAATTTGATTTTGCCGTTGCCAAGGCGTTTAACGCCCTTGCACAAGGGGCAAGTGGGATTTTTACACCCATTGCAGACCTTCTTGCACTTTTAGGGAAAGGTGGAATATTCTTGCTTGTGCTAGCCGTTGTTCTTTCGCTTTTCAAAAAGACGAGAAAGGGTGGATTTTGCATGCTACTTGCTATAGGCATAGGCGCGCTATTTACTAACGTTTTTATAAAAAATTTCGTTGCAAGACCAAGACCATATCAAGCTAGCGAAGAATTTAGAGCGTTTTGGGAATTTGTTGGAGCGAAAACAGAAAGTGAATATTCTTTCCCATCAGGTCATATGACCGTGGCTACTACATCCATGATGGCACTATTTTTATGCTTTAATAAGAAGTGGAGCTTTTTAGGTTTTATATACGCGCTATTAACGGGTGCATCTAGAATATATTTGGGAGTGCACTATTGCACGGACGTTATCGGCGGAATGATTATAGGCTTGATAGCGGGAACGCTTGCTTATCTAGTTATAAGATGGCTATTTAATCTTCTTGAAAGAAAAACAGACGTCAAGTTTTGCTCTTCGCTATTAAATTTTAGCATAGTGAACCTTTTTAGAAAGAAAGAAAATAAAGAGTAAAATAGACATAATCTATTAAAAAACGACATAAACTTTACTACTTAAGTAAAATAGGGGTAAGTTTATGCGTGAAGATATAGAAGAGAGAATTATTTTAGAAGGGCGATATATAGCAACAACGGGCGCAACGGTAAGGCAAACGGCAAAGGTGTTTCATTTTAGCAAATCGACCGTGCATAAGGACGTTACGGAGCGCCTTAAAAGGATAGATAAAACACTTTATCAACAAGTTAAAAAAGTTTTGGAAAAAAACTTGTCGGAAAGGCACTTGCGTGGCGGTGTTGCAACCAAACTAAAATATTTACTAAAAAAATGAAAAGATACTGTCAATTTTTCTTTTGCGAAAAGTTGACATTTTTTTCTTTATCGATTATAATACAAAAAAATACCTAAACTAAAAGGTGCGCCTAATAGCAAAGGGATGAATGATTTTGGTGTTAGCAAGACTTTTGGTCTTGGTGATTCACGTTCCGCCTTGTGCTTTATTTTGCGCAGGGCGTTTATTTTTTTAGTTTAATAAGAGTATAAAAAAGGAGAAAAAATGAAAAGAATTTTAACTTTAATTTTAAGCGTTTTATTTGCATTTGGTTTAACTTCTTGCAGTAAGCCTATAGAAGGGAATTTTACCTTTGTTGCACCAGACGGAGCGCCGGCGCTTGCTATTGCAAAGTTTATTAATGACGACGAAAATTTTGGAACAGAGGCAAATTTTGAATATAGCGTGGTGTCTTCTGGCGCTATAAATAATGCGATAGTTAGTAGTGCAAGCGATTTTGTTGTAATGCCGTTAAACTCTGCAACCAAACTTTATAAAAATAAGGAAGAAGATTACGTTATGTACGTTATGGCTGCCGTTTTAACTCACGGTAACTTTTATATTATGAGTAAGGCAGATATAGACGACGTGCAAGATTTGATAGGCAGGGTGGTTTTCGTGCCTAATCCTGGTAAAGTGCCTGACTGGACTTTCCAAGCAGCGTTAAAAGGTCTTAACATTGACTATCAGGAAAGCGATCAACCTGTTAGCGGAAAGGTTGCTATTAAATACTTTAACAGCCCACAAGAGTTTAATGCACTTTTAATTCAAAATCCTGAAAACGTTGGACTAGTTCCAGAACCTGCAGTAAGCGTTCTTAAAGGAAAAGGTGTGTCTGCCGTACTTGATTTGCAACAAATGTTTGATGCTGAAAAATCGGCATATCCACAAGCAGTTTTGATGGTTAAAAAATCCGTTGCGGAAAAACACCCAGAACTTATCACTAAAATCGGAAACGCGTTTAGCACCAACGTTGAATGGGTTAAGAGTAATCCAACGTTGGCAGTTAACGCTGTTAAAGCAAAGTTTGAAACGACCTCTCTTAATCCAGACGTTATCAATAGCGCAACGGTTGACGGATGCAAGATTTTTTGGCAAAGCGCAACAAACGCTAAATTAGAAGTTAATGCGTATATTCAAAGAATAACTCAAATAGACCAGATTTCCGCGTCTATCGTTGGTGATGATTTTTTCTTTAAAGGATAATAATGAAGAAAGATAAGTTTTATTCCATTTTATTTCCAATAATAACTTTCGGTTGCATATTGACCTTGTGGGCAATATCGGCAAATGCAATTAACAGCGAATACGTTCTTCCAAGCGTGTCGGCAACTTTTTCCGCTCTTTTCGATCTTTTTAAAAAAGGTGAGTTCTACACGGCGTATGCGTTAACCTTTTTGCGCTCCTTAATTGCTTTTTTGCTTTCTTTTACCATTGCCTTTCTGCTTGCATATTTGGTAAAGAAATTTCGTTATGCGGGAAAGATAATAAACCCCATAGTGAGCGTTATAAGATGCTTGCCAACGATTGCAGTAGTATTGCTTTTGATGTTTTGGACAAACTCTCAAATAGCGCCGGTTATAGTTACAATGATGGTGGTTTTGCCAACTTTATATACTAACGTTTATTCGGCTTTTGATAGCGTTGACAAAGAAGTGGTTGAAATGTGCGAATTTTTTAAGGTCGATAAAAAGAAGATATTTTTATCAGTAAAACTTCCAGCAATTTTACCAAGTATGCTACTTGCAATAGGCTCTGGTTTAGCATTAAATATAAAACTTATGGTTGCTGCAGAAGTGCTTGCATCAACAGCAAATTCCATAGGTAATGAACTCTCTTTTTATAACTACAATCTAGAGGTTGCCACTATGATTGCGCTTGTATTAATCACCGTTATTACAGGGGTTATAATAGAAGGTGTGTTTAGATTAATTTCAAAAAAGGTTGGTAAATGGAAATGATTAAAATAAAAAATTTCTCTAAAAAATACGAAAACGTTTCCGTTTATCAAAACTTTAACCTTGAAATAGAAGAGGGGAAAACTACCGTAATATTAGGCGAAAGTGGTTCTGGAAAAACAACGCTCATAAACGCCATAGCATCTTTAATTGACTATGATGGCAAAATAGAAGGGGATATTTACCCACTTTCTATGGTATTTTCAAAAAACAGACTTGCAGAGAATTTAACCGTTGAGCAAAATTTGAAACTTGTTTGCCCTAGTGTAGACGTGTTGCCTATCTTAAAAGAAGTAGGGCTAGAAGGCTGTAAAGACGATTATCCAAAAAGTTTATCTGCAGGGATGGCAAGGCGTGTTAGCGTGGCTAGAGCGCTTTTATATCCATCTAAAACGTTGCTTATGGACGAGCCGTTAATTAATCTTGACGTAGCGCTAAAATTTTCTCTTATGAATATGATAAAAGAAAAACAAAAAAAAGAAGGGAAAAGTATAATTTTCGTTACGCACGATATAAAAGAGGCTGTGTATATGGGGGATAGAATTATCGTTCTAAAAGGCGGTAGAGTGATATACGACAACTCTAAAATAACAAAAAAGACCGAAGAAGAACTTTTCGGTCTTATGATAAGTTGTGGTAATGAGTTATAAATTAACTACGGTATATTGATTGTCAAGCAGGGTGAAATCTTCGCCCTGTTTTTTGTTTGTTAAAATTTGTTTTTGGCCCTCTTTTTCAAAAACAACGAATATTTGCGCATCTTGATATTTTAACAAGATTTTATTAATTAGGTTTGTTAGTTCTGTGTCGGTTGAGTTTGCTTGATGAGAGCAAAGGCAAAGCGCTGTTGTTATCGCGTCTGCAAAAGCGCCGTCGTTACAAATAATAGTTGCACTACAAATCCCCGTGTCAGCTGGATAGCCAGTAAAAGGATTTATTATATGAGAATATCTTTTGCCTTGGTAATCGTGATATTTTTCGTAATCGCCACTAGTTGAAACGGAAAGATTTTCAAGATCAAAAAGATTGACGTCTATAATTTTTCCATCTTTTCTGGGGTGGCGAATTCCAAGCGAATTTACTTTTAATAAATTCATACTGCTACCGCCAACGTTAACGTAGCCTTTATAGTGTCCGTTTTCTCTTAAAATGTTTGCTATTTTATCTGCGGCAAAGCCCTTTACTATTCCGCCAAAGTCCAATTGCATATCGCTACAAGGCTTTGTCAAAGAATTTTGTTCGGCTAAATATTTAACGGAAGAAAAATTTATTACGCCCGAATTTATAACGCTGTCTATTTGCTCTTTAGTTGGGGGCAAAAAAGGTGT
>JAZRMS010000241.1:0-1654 GCA_045647825.1 Christensenellaceae bacterium | reverse complement strand
AACGTGTTTATCTACAAAATTTTTAATGCATCTGCAAGCGATATTTCGCTTATGGTTGCGTTAAGTGCGGTATCGGCAACGCTCACTTCTATATTAATAGGCGCTCTTTCAGACAAAATAGGCAAGCGCAAAATTTTTATTTGCGGTGGGTATTTGCTTTGGGGCGTTTCAATTCTATGCTTTTGTTTGATAAGACTTGATATTCTAAACGCACTTTTCCCTGCTGCCGTTTCGGTTGCTAGCATAGGCGTTTCGCTAGTTATTATTTTGGACTGCGTTATGACCTTTTTTGGTTCAAGTGCAAACGACGCTGCGTTTAATGCTTGGCTTACTGATAGTACCGACTCTACCAACCGTGGTAGTGCAGAAGGTATAAACTCAATGATGCCACTTGTTGCGATACTAGTTGTGTTCGGTGGATTTATGGCGCTTGACCTTGACAAATCAAGCAGTTGGACGATAGTATTTTTAGTAATAGGTGCAGTTGTACTTTTAATAGGCTTGCTTGGTATATTTTTAATTGAAGAACCGATTACCAAAAAAGAACCCACAAGATATTTTGATAATATTGTTTACGGCTTTTTGCCATCCACGATAAAGCAAAATGCAAAACTTTATATAGCGCTTGTTGCTTTTATAGTGTTTAACATTTCAATACAAATTTTTATGCCGTATCTAATAATTTATTACGAAGTTTCGCTAAAAATGACAGACTACGTTTTAGTTATGGCGCCTGCTATAGTGCTTGCATCTATAGTAACCTTCTTTTGGGGAAAGGTTTATGACAAAAAGGGCTTTGCCTTTTCAATTTCCTTTTCTCTAGTTTGGTTAATGCTAGGATATATAGTGTTGTTTATTTTTACAGACAAACTTTTGGTGTTTATAGGTTCTCTATTGATGATGAGCGGATATCTTGCAGGCATGGCAGTTTTCGGTGCAACCATAAGGGATAACACGCCAAATGGCAAGGCAGGAAGACTTCAAGGTGTTAGAATTGTTTCGCAAGTTTTAGTTCCTGGTATAGTTGGTCCGTTTATCGGTAAACTAGTTTTGAGTGGTGCAGACGTTATAGTAAATAATGACGGAACTACTTCGTTCGTGCCATCTTCTAATATATTCCTAGCGGCATTAATTGCAATTGTGGTTTCTATTCCATTAGTTATGCTTTTAATAAAGAGCCATAAAACACAACGAAAAGAAAGTATGGATATTTAAATATAAAAAAGGCAGTTCGTTGAACTGCCTTTTTTATTTACATTAAAGCGAATAGCTTTTCTAACATTTCTTCCGTCGTTGCCCAGCTTGTTGTGATTCTTGTTATGCGACAGTCGTCACCAAAGGGGCCCCAGTCGTCGAAGAATAATTCATCCTTGACCTTTTCAAGCTTTTTATTTGGAATAATAAAGAATTGCTGATTTGTATAAGAATCCATATATTCCTCATATCCCTTATTTTTCATCTCTTTTTTTATCTTCATAGCAAGGTCGATTGCGTGCTTTGAGATATTGATATAGAGATTGTCAGTAAAAAGCTCGTCAAACTGAATGCCAAGCATTCTGCCCTTTGCAAGCATAGCGCCGTGCTGCTTCATTTCTGTAAAGAAGCGGGGGCTTAATTTTTCGTCTGTGAAAACTATCGCCTCGCCAAACATAGC
>JAZRMS010000240.1:0-3622 GCA_045647825.1 Christensenellaceae bacterium | reverse complement strand
ACTCCTTAAATTGCGTGTAAATTCTTTAGTGATAAATCTAGTATCGGTGCAGAGTGCGTTAACGCCCCACTTGAAACGTAGTCAACACCAACGTCTATAATCTTTGAAACGTTTTCCATGGTAACGTTTCCGCTACACTCCGTTTCTGCCTTCCCTTTTGCTAGTTTTACTGCCGTTTTCATATCTTCAACGCTCATATTGTCAAGCATTATGATATCTGCACCTGCTTCAAGCGCTTCTTTTAGCATATCCAAATTTTCAACTTCAACTTCGATTTTTCTAACGAAAGGCGCATATTCTTTAGCCATTAACACAGCTTGCTTTACGCCACCTGCAGCGCCGATATGATTATCTTTTAACAAAATGCCGTCGCTCAAATTATATCTATGGTTGCATCCGCCGCCAACTTTAACTGCGTATTTTTCAAACACGCGCATATTAGGTGTGGTTTTTCTCGTATCTAATAGTTTGGTTTTGCTACCTTCTAATAATTTAACGATTGAGCGAGTGTAAGTAGCAATACCACTCATTCTTTGCAAGTAGTTTAGCGCAGTTCTTTCTCCTGAAAGTAGCACTCTTATATCACCACGAACAAGCCCTATCTTTTCGCCTTTTTTAACTTCATCTCCATCTTTTTTATAAAACAAAACTTCCGTTTTATCATCTAACAAGGTGAAAACTCTTTTAAAAACTTCTAATCCTGCGATTATTCCGTCTTGCTTGCAAATCAAATCCACTTCGCCCAAGCAAAACTCTTTCATAACCGAATTAGTGGTTATATCTTCGCTTGTTATATCTTCTTGCAACGCACTCATAATTAAAGCGTCTGCATTAACTTTCATACTTACGTTATTCATGACTATTTTTCTCCTTTTCTATTGCTTCTAAAACCATTTGCGCATACTCTTCTGCATAGTTTTCGTACTTTTCACTATCAATTGCTATTGACTTTTGGTAATTAATCTTATCATACGTTTTGGAAATTTCGGTTGCCGCACGCTTTGCAAAAACCAGACTTTCTAGCAACGAGTTGCTTGCAAGCCTATTCTTTCCGTGAACGCCGTTACACGCAGTTTCCCCAACCGCATACAAGCGCTCCATAGACGTTTTGCTGCTGCTATTAACGTCTATACCACCCATAAAATAATGTTGTGATGGAACTACAGGTATACTCTGCTTTGTCACGTCGTATCCCGCTTGTAAACAATGCTTATATATATTTGGGAAGTGCGTTTTAATTTCCGTTTCTGAAATTCTTTCCATAGAAAGCCAAACGTGATTACTGCCTTCCTTTTTCATCTCTTCGTATATAGCATTTGCAACAACGTCTCTTGGTAGAAGTTCGTTAACGAACCTTTCCCCTTTAGAATTAAGAAGTATTGCGCCCTCACCTCTAACCGATTCGGAAATCAAAAACTCTCTTCCGTCCACCTTTTCATAAAAGGTTGTTGGGTGAATTTGTATGTAGTCAATATTCTTAAGTTTAACGTTATATTTAATACAGAGAGCAAGAGCATCTCCCGTTAAATGGCGATAGTTTGTTGAGTGTTTGAATAGTCCACCTATGCCACCTGTTGCAAACACCGTGTAGTCTGCTTGTATAGATAGGTATTCCCCGTTTACGTCGCGCCCGATTATACCAAAACAACAATTATTCTCTACTACAATATCCACCATAGTAAAGTTTTCTATCAATGTAACGTTTGGCATTTCGCATACTTTAGCAAGAAGTTTTGAAGTTATTTCTTTGCCCGTTTCATCTTCGTGAAAGAGAATTCTGTTGTTTGAATGAGCGCCTTCTTTGGTGTAGGCAAACTCTTCGCCATCCTTTTCAAACTCAACTCCGTATCCAACAAGATCTGATATTACATCCCTTGAAGAGCGAATCATTATATCAACTGACGTCTTATTGTTTTCATAATGCCCTGCACGCATAGTATCTTCAAAGAAACTATCGTAATCATTTTCATCACGAAGTACGCAAATTCCACCTTGAGCCAAGAAAGAATCACTTCTTCTTGCTATGTCTTTGGTAACTATTATAATTTTTTTGTCGCTAGGAAGATTTAGCGCCGTATATAACCCCGATGCCCCACTTCCTACTATAACTACGTCCGCTTTCATAATCGTTTATTTTGCTAACTCTAGCATCCTCTCTAATGGTAAAAGTGCTTTATTTATTTGTTCTTCACTTAATATTATTTGATTTTTTCCACTTTCTAACACTTCGGCAATTTTTTCTAAAGTGTTTAATTTCATATCGTGACAAATAGGGGTTGGCGACACGAAATAAAACTCCTTTTCAGGGTCGTTTTGTTTTAATGGATAAAGCACGCCCACTTCGGTACAAATTATAAACTCTTTGTTTTCACTTTGCTTTGCATATTGAATAATTTCTGCCGTACTACCAACAAAGTCAGATGCTTTCACAACTTCTTCTACGCATTCTGGGTGAGTTAACACCAAAGCGTTAGGATATTTATTTTTTAATTCATTTAAGCTTTCCAAACTTATTTGTTTATGTCTAGGGCAACATCCGTCGTTTAATATAACGTTCTTTTCTGGAACTTGTTCTTTTACGAACCTACCCAAATTTTCGTCTGGTATAAAGAAAATGTTTTTATTTGGTAAATTTTTAACAATTTTCACGGCGTTTGAAGAAGTAACACAAACGTCGCTTTTTGCTTTTAGTTCAACGGATGAATTAACGTAGCAAACGACTGCTAGGTCGGGATATTTTTTGCGCATTTCTTCTATAACCCCGTCCTTAACCATGTGCGCCATAGGGCAATCTGCGCTCATATCTGGCATAAGCACGGTTTTTTTAGGGTTTAATATCTTTGCGCTTTCACCCATAAATCTTACACCGCAAAAAACTATAGTATTTGCCTTTTCGTTTTTTGCAACCTTGGCAAGATAATAAGAATCGCCAACGTAATCTGCAATTTCTTGTACTTGTCCGTCTACGTAATAGTGTGCCATTATAACCGCGTTTCTCTCTTTTTTGAGTTCGGCTATCTTTTTCAAAAAAGCTTCTTCCATATGCAATCCTCTAACGTTTTCTTATTAAAGTATACCATTTAGGTTTACAGTTGTCAAGTTTAGAAAAACCTTATTTTGAATAATTTATTTTTTACGTTTAATTTAAAATTAAACGTGGCGACCTTTTGTCGCCACGTTGACTTTTTTGTTTTCTAAATGATTTTATTATTCGCCGTAAACTGCTAAATAAGGTAAACCTCTATATTTTTCGCCACAATCTAATCCGTATCCGATAACGAATTTATCTGGAATTGTGAACAATACTTTATCTGCCTTAAAGTCAACCACACGTCTATCAGGCTTATCTAAAAAGGCAACCACCTTTAACGAAAGTGGGTTTCTTGCCTTTAAAATTTCAATCAAGCCTTTAAGAGTTCTGCCGGTATCAACGATATCTTCTGCAATAATAACGTGATAGTCGCTAATATCTTGCTCTAAGTCTGCTAAAATTTTAACTTCGCCACTAGATTCAGTTCCGTCAAAATAACTTTTTGCGCGCATAAACGCTATTTCGCAAGGCTCTGTGATTGCTCTAACAAGGTCGGCAATAAACATAAACGAACCTTTCAAGATTCCAACG
>JAZRMS010000239.1:0-5032 GCA_045647825.1 Christensenellaceae bacterium | reverse complement strand
AAAAACAAAGAAACGATTTTAGCGGGCAGACGGCGCTTGAAGAAATGCGTATGCCATCGTCAACAACTGGATATGATTTAGTCTTGCCAGGGGACGTTTTCTTAAACGACGTGCTTAACGAAGAATATGGCGTTTGCGTAGAAGAATTAACAGACGTGTGGAATTCAACAACCATCAACTTTGACGGAACGGAAGGGGACGTTATTAAAGACGTTTATAAGAACAAAGAGAATATTAGGGATATTGCTACTATTGACTCGACGGGGACTCACGTTTATGGGTTTCCAATAATTAGTTCTGTTCATGGCATAGCAACTAATCGCCGTGTTCTTGAAGAATATGCTGGCGTTGATATTTATACCGAATATCCAAGAACGACTGATGAATTCATGGAGTTAGTGCAAACTCTTTATAAAAAATGTGTAGAATATGGAATATATCCAATAGCATACGGTGGCGAAAACGCATCAACCTATTCATATCACACCTATCTTCCCGCAGAAAGACAAATTCTTGGTAAAGAAGATCATTTCGAGTTAAAGAATGGTTACAAGACCTATCAATTAAACAACAACACTATTCCTGCTAACGTTGAAGAAAGAATTGAAAGGTCATACTATCGTCAACCAGTTATGGAATGGACGACTTTCTTCTGGGACCAAATGCTTGCTCTTCCAGGTTCTGACACTTATACTCACGACGTTGCGCACGGTGAAATTGCAATGGGTAACGCAGTATTTATGTTAAATAGTGATGGTCTTTACAACGAAATTCAATACGATTATGACTACTTTTTGGATGATTTAGAAATGATGCCATACCCAATCCACTCGTTCGTTGGTTTAAAATATAACCTTTGTGGTGCAGGGCACGACGTTTTGACCAACACCAAGGCATATGACGCTCATTGCGAAAATTGTGATGAAATTCTTTCTGCTTTCTGCTACATTTGGGATGGATATGCAAAATCACTTGGTGGTCACGTTACAAACGCAACCAAGAAAAGTGATATCATTGCAGAAGTAGCGCAAGAAACGGGCGTAACCCTTACTAGCGCACAATACGACGCTTTGGCAGACGCTCGTGGATACGTTTACGGCGGAAGTATCCCGATGTATTTGAAGAAAGATTGTGGGGAAGGGGCTAAAAAAGTAGCAAAGCTTTTTTTGAGAATGCTCGCGTCAGAAGATTCTGCAAGCGTTCGCGCAAAATACGGCATGTTGCATCCATATTACGAAAACGAAATCACGTCTAACACGCCAAATTACGTTAAGGGTTGTTTGGAATTGCAAAGAATGGCAACATCTATGGGAACTGTAGGTAATTATACACAATTTGGTGCTCCAGGTCATAATGATATCGGATACGGCACTTATGGTGCAACTATGGGTGTAACCACTCACGGTATTATTCCAATCGAACCATCAGGTGATGCTCTTGATAGAGACTATGCGCAAATCGCAAAAATGGTTCTTGAATCAGAACAATGCAACGTTCACATTAGAAACAACTACGAAAGAGGTATAAACGTTCCTACTGATATCTACATTCCTGAAGAATATAGAATCTAAAAATTCAAAAAGCGTGCTTAACAAAAAGCGCGCTTTTGTTTTTATAAAAAACTAACGTGGATTATTTTTCTTAACTCTTTTAACGAATTCGTCGTGAGAAGTCATTGTATAAATCATTTTTGACTGCAATGGTGGTTGAGCAAAGGGCTGTTTTTCTTCTTTCTTTTGCTCTAAATTTTGAGAAGAATTGTTTGGCGACTTGTTGGAAAAAAGCGAAGAAAGAGAAGATAAAAAATCATTTTTTTGGTTGGAATTATCGCTATTATTTTGAGGGCTTGGTGTCGAGTTTTGGTTTAGCAAAGAACCTAGTAGGTTAAAAATGCCGAATTTGTCCATTTTATTCACTCCTAAAAAGAAAAAAAGTAATAAAAAAAGCAAAAAAGAATTGCAAAAGTTTTTTATATCTAGTATAATAAATAAATGTATAACTAATTATATTCGGGAAGTGTCAAAAACTTTACCGAAAGAATATCGGAGTATATATGAAAAAGATTTTAAGCAAAGTTTTAGGATGTGCGCTTGCAACTACCATTGCACTTTCAACAATGTCAGGTTGTGGCGGTGCAAACAACTGGGAAAAGCCAACCTTAAAAACGTGGGGAGAGGCAACGGGCAGATTAGACGGTGGCTTTGTTGCTGAAACAGAAAATTACGTTTATTTTGTAAACGGCGTTCCAGACGATAGTGCGGACAACACTTTCGGTGCTCCTGTAAAAGGCGCGTTGATGGTTATGGATAAAGCAAATCCATCTACCGTTCAAATGGTTGTGCCAAAGCTTTTTGCTGCTGCCGACTATGCATCTGGATTTTTGATTTGGAAAGATTACGCTTATTACGGAACTACTAATACTGATAAAGCTCAAGATGGATCTATCGCAAAGAGCGAACTTGTTTTTGAAAGAACAAAGCTTGACGGAACTAATAACGAAAGACTTTTCGTTCCAGGTATCGGTATCGGAGATGAATATAGAATAGTTAAGAATGAGGGCGACGTTTATATCGTTTATTATGATGCCGAAGAAACTGCTCTAAAGTCTTTCAACGCTACCACAAAGACCGAAAGCGTTATTGCAAAAACGGATGAAAAGGTTGAGGGAAGTTATTCTCTTGGCGAATACAAGTTTGTTGAAGACGCTAACGGAGAAGTTGCGCTAGTATACACGGTTACCGTTTATAACGAACCTTATTTAGAAGACAAGGCTGCAGTTACCGGATATACGAGAGGTACACAAGCGTATAACTTGGTTATGGCGTATAAGGCAGGCGACGTTGCCGACGAAAAGACCTCAATGTTAGGAAAGGTTGTTGTTGATGGCGAACAAACTGAAAGCAGTTATGCCTTTGCGTATAATAGAGATCAATTCGTGTTCCTTAATCAAACCCCTATTTCTGGCGCTGAAAAGATGATCGGTGCAGATGCAAGAGAGTTGCACGCAAACGGAACGATACACGAAATAATCAACTCTTCATACGTTGTAGAAGGCTTCTTCCTTAAAGCGCTTAACGAAGCGTACGTTGTTGGTGAATCAAAGGTTTATAGAACGACGCTTATAGAAGATGACAAGCAAATAAAACAAGCGATTTTATATGATACAGACGTGAGCGTTATGTTCGACGTTATCGGAAACGATATGTACTATCTAAACTCTTCAAACGAACTTTGCAGAAAAGAGATTGAAAACGATAGCGCAAAAGAAATTCGCATAACCAACGGTGCAATGATTACCGGTTGGTTTGCACCAGAAGTCGTTACTATCGGAGAAAAGACTTGTTTGTTCTACTTTGATGACAGCGCTAGAGGCTTGGGATATGCAAGCTACGTTGATATCGGCGCACAAGTTATAGAAGAAGACGTTGATGAAGACGGCACGATAGATAAAAGATATTTGCCAGAAAGTGTTTTTGTTGGAAAGAGAACGGAGGCTGATAAGGCTACCTTAGTTGGCGTTGCTATTGATGAAATTGCAGAAGATAAATATAGCAGTTCTAACGGAGTGCTTTTCTTGGAAAAAGATGCTGAAGGAAAATATTATAGCGAAGGAATAAACAAGGCGAGAGCAGAATACGATGCGCTTTCAGCAGAAACTAAAAAGCTTGTTAACAAAGAAAAACTTGATAAGCTTGCTGAATACGAAAAGGCTGTTGCAATGGCAGACGTTTATGCAAAGCTTGACGGAATGTATGGCTATGACAACAAGACTGCAGACGAACAAGCAGCGTTGAGAGCTATTTACAACCAAGTTAAGGGCGAAATAGAAGCGTTTATTGATAGCGACGGCTATGAAACTATTCAAGCTTATATCCCAACAAATCTCAAAGCAAACTATAGCGAAGCAATGAGAAAGTTTAAATCTTAAAAGAAAAAACAAAAAAATAAACAACGGCATGCAGAATTTCTGCGTGCCGTTTTTTTATCTTTAATTTTGAACAAAAAAGAAAACGCAAAATTATTTTGTGTCGATAAATAGCGAAAAAAGTCAGTTTATACCTAATAAAAATAATTTTGAACAAAATTCGACAATAAGTTTTGAAAATCGTTCAAAAATAATTTACAAAGAGAAATAAATGTTGTAAAATGTTATAGAACAAATTAAAGGAGTAGGATATGCAGAAAAACACGGTTTATCTATTACAAGACTCTAAAGAGGCAAACGAGCAACTTGCTCGGTTATTTACCGAAGATAAAGAATTCACGGTGGTTGGAATGGAAACGGATGGTATTTCTGCTATTTCGGCAATCGGGGATAAAAAACCAAAGATTTTGCTTATCGACATAATTTTGTCTGGTTACGACGGGTTGTCGGTTATAAGCAAAGTTAAAACAATGAACGTTGGCACTAAAATCGTCGTGCTAACTGCTTTTTGTAGTGACGGGATCGTTAGTAAAGCATCTTCTGCAGGGGCGGACTATTTTCTTGCAAAGCCATATAATTTTGTGGTGCTAAAAGAAAGGCTTTTAGACTTGATTGACGGTCGCGACGTGCAACGAAAGGATATAAGTGGTGGGCTTTATAGCGTTTCTTTGGAAGAAAAGATAAGCAAGATATTTATCAACGTTGGTATTCCACCGCATATCAAGGGATACGGCTTTTTGAGAGAAGGCGTTAAAATGGCAGTCAACGATCCAGATATTATAAACAATATCACTAAAAAACTATATCCTTCGATAGGCGAAAAGTTTCAAACCACGGCAAGTAAAGTTGAAAGGGCTATTCGCCACGCGATAGAAGTTGCTTGGAATAGGGGAAGGATTGACAATATCAATAATATATTAGGCGTGCGCGCGTATATCGGCGCAGAAAAACCGACGAACGGCGAGTTTATAGCGTTAGTTGCTGATAAAATGCTGTTAGAGCAAAGTTAAAACACAAAAGAAGAGAATAAAAAACTTTTCATTAAGGGAATATAGATTAATAATAAAAGAATAGTCCACCAAATTTAGCGTTTGCGAAGTGCGGTGG
>JAZRMS010000238.1:0-1998 GCA_045647825.1 Christensenellaceae bacterium | reverse complement strand
TTTATTTGTTGCAAATTTCTTACCAAATGAAAAGAAACTGTGCCCGATATAAGAAATAACCATACAAACAAGGGTTACTACAACCGTGTAAACAAGGTGCATCTTTATAAATTGCTTTGCAAGTAAAGTAAGACCAAAATTTACACCGTATTGCAAAGCGCAAACGCCGACAAAGCGCGCAATCTCTGCAAAAGATTTTTCACTAGACTTAAAGGTGAAAAACTTGTTCCAAAGATAGCTATTTACCGTGCCCACGGCATAACCGATAACCGTTGCCCAAAAATTTTGAATAGCAGTTATATCGGTTTGATCAAACAAGCCGTAACCCATAATAAGATAGCATATGAGCGTTGTGCCCATACCAACCGCAGTATTTAAGCATCCAACGAACAAAAACCTTACCCTTTTATCATTATAAAGTTTTAAAATTAAATTTTTTAACCCTTTTTTCATACTGCAATTTTACTATTTTTAGCCTTAAAAGTCAATCGTTATGCTTACATTGCCAAAAACTCTTGAATTGCGCCATACATCTGCTCGTGCCCTTGCCCGTTAGGATGTATTCCGTCTTGGCACATCAAGCCCTTAAAATCGTTTGATAATAAAAAGCTACGCCTTAAGTCAATAACCCTTGCCCCCTGCGAATATGCGTTTTTCAAAATTTCGTTATTAAACTCTTCTTGATGGCGATGAATTGTGTTAAAGTCCCCTTTAAAAAACTCAAGCACCCTACTTTTATCTGCTAGCGAGCCTATAACGCGATTAAAAAACCTTTCGGAATCGATAGGAACAATCGTGCAAGCAACAACCTTTACACCTGCTTTATTTAATTTTCTAACAGTTTCGCCGTAAAGCGAAGAAAACTCGCTTATAGACGTTTGGCTATCGTGATTTTGAAAAGGGTTTTCGGCAACCTTCTTCCAGTCAAAATCAGCATCGTTTCCACCAAGCTCTAAAACTGCAACTTCTTGACCATCGCCACGAAGTTCATTTATATATTTATCTATGACACCCTTTTTGCAAAGTCTTTTAAGCGATTGCCCATAAACTGAACGGTTGTCAACCTTAAGACTATGCTTCTTTTCAAAAAGCTCCACCGCGCCACAGGTTATCTTTTCGATTTTGCCGTTATCGGTAGTTATTCCTTTTCCTATAGAGTCGCCAAACAAAGTAATTTTTAAATTTTTAATTTCTTTCATACACATCTCCTTTCTGCCCAACTTTGCCGTAAAGCTTTTTAACTTAAGTGTATCCATTTTGGCAAAATTTTCAACCTACTTCATATTAAGTTGAGTATAATTGACGGTAACTGGAAGTAGAATTGTGCAAAATTCGACTCTACTCACAGTAGAATAAGCCATTTACCATGCGAAAATCCTTGATTTTTGACATAATTTATGGTAAAATACTGTTGAAAATACAACAATTTTATGTTTTGATGCATTTTGCATTAAAGTTTATAGGAGTTTTATTTTGAACGATATAAAATCAATTTTTGCGCAAAATTTAATAAACCTTAGAAAGCAAATGAAGATTACTCAAGTAGAATTTGCTGAGAAAATCAACTACTCTGATAAAGCAGTTTCCAAGTGGGAAAGGGGCGAATCTATTCCAGACGTTGCAGTTTTAAAAGGCATTGCAGATTTCTTTGGCGTTACAATAGATTTTATGATAAGCGAGCATTCTAACGAAGAAGCTATAACACAGAAAACTAATTACGAAAAGGCAGCACACAACAAAAATCACCTTTTAATTTCTGCGATAGTTGTTGCAGCCGTGCTTGTTTGCGCCCTTTCAGTTTTCGTTTCCCTGCAATCTGCAGCACCACAATATTTGCAATATAACATTATAGGTTGTTTTGTTCTTCCACTTCCTGCATACTTTATTTTATTGCTCATTTTCAGCTCTGTTTGGACAAGAAAGCGTTTGTGGAAGATAATATTTATTTCGTTTTTAATTATTCCGCCTCCGGTTGAAATAACAGCACCGTTTAAGCGG
>JAZRMS010000237.1:0-4020 GCA_045647825.1 Christensenellaceae bacterium | reverse complement strand
TTGGCCTCCGACTTTACACGCCTTCTCGCACTTGGTAGATGGAATTAAATTCCGCCAAGAATCTTTTTGTGATATTGAAAGATTGCCTACGGCATATATCAAAATAACGCTAAAAAACGTTACCGACCAAGCCAAAACTTTTGACTTTGGAGCAATGGTTAGATCTGGTCCAGAATTTGACCTTGTCGGCTGTGATGAACCTGCTGGATATAGATGGTTTGAACAACTTAAAAAACAATGGCTTACCTTGCCACCATTTATTAGATATTCAAGCAAACTAACAAACGGAACTTATACTTTTAGGTTTTCAAAAGCCTATAATTTTAAAGAAAATAACGAAGATGATTTGAGTCTTACGCTAACTCTAAAAGCGGGCGAAAGCAAAACGTTTTATTTCACCTTAACGAGAAACAAAGATAAAAAACCACTTTCTTTCTCTAAGGCAAAATTAGAATGTGTTGCCTTTTGGAAAAAAGAACTTGCAAAAGCAAAATTCAAACCTAAAAATCTTAGCGACGCACTTTTTAACAACCTTATTGTTCAATCATTGCAAATGATATGCTATCCAAAGGAAGAAAACTACGTTCTTTTCCGCCAAGGTGGACTAGACCGCATAATCTATCCAAAAGAGGCAGAACCCGTTTTCCTTGCCCTAACTAAAGTGGGTGGATACGACGATTATTTGGATAAAGTTTTAAATACTTACTTCAACGTTTTGCAAGATAAAGAAGGCGAAAACAAAGGTCAAGTTAAAACCTTTGGCTTTCAATGGGCATCAATTTCTGAAGCGGCAATCCAGTCTTGGGCTTACGTTGCGCTAGACAATGATGAAATTTATAAAAAATATTATGACGACGCAATAAGCGCTTTCCGTTGGATTGAAAAGACCCGTCTTTCCACAAAAAGCAATCCTAAATTTATTTCGGGCTTGTTCCCACCGTGGATATCTTCTGACTTTGGCGACGCAGAACAAATTTGGTGCAACACCGACAAGTGGAATATAGAAGGCTATCAAGCGCTATTAAAGGTTCTTGAAAAGCGCAATTCCTTTGATAAAACGGAAGTTGAAAAGGCGTTAGAAGATTACTGCAACTGCTTTAGAGCAAGACTATTAGAACTTGCAAAAGAAGTCGAAGATAAAGATGAATGGGTTGTTCCAAGAGATGCTAGAAACGATCCCGAAATAGAAAAGAAACTAGATAGACAATTTGAATATTGTTCGTACAACAAAAACGTTCACCAAGGTTATCTTTTAAGTTCGGGAATTCTTGGATACGGCACTCCCCTTGCAAACAAAATTTATAAAGCAATGCTTAGTGAAACGGGCGTGCACGCAAAACGCCACGGCCACTTTATGCCTTCAACCAGAGCACTTGAAAAAGGCGGTAGCACCTATTCCCCACCAGTTGGTCAACGTTGGTATACTTCTACTTGCGATTACGAAACTTTTATTTATTTATCTCACCTTAACGATCGCAAGATGATGAAGACTATTATCGACGGTCAATTAAAATACGCAACTTCTAACGAAGGATATATGGTAGAGCGCTTTAACGACCACGACGCATTTTGGTGTCCGTGGATGCCAAACGCAAGCGCAAACGCAAGACTTATAATAATGAGTTTTATGCTATACGGCGAAGAAAAACTTTAACACTTACCCAACGGATTTTCCGTTGGGTTTTTCTTTACTGCAAAATATAAAAATAGTACATAAATATAAAAATCGTCCAAATAATTTATAGCTAGCAATATGAAATCTATGCTAAAATTTAGGTAGAAATCATTTGGAGGAAACAATATGCATTTAAGCTCTAAAGAAAAACCTTGGGGAAAGCCCTTTACTTTTAAAAGATATATTCATCCACCGCTTGCAGAAAACATGGTCACCATGTGGCCCTCTTCCATGATTTTGTTTGGCGAAATTAAGGGTGGAAATGACACGCACGTTTCACTTTCTGGTAGAGGTCACATGAGCGCTCTTCCTTCTTCTGGCGTGATATTTACCCTTAACGGCAAATTCTTGCCTTGGACAAAGGTTAACTATTCTACTAGAAAAGATGGTATTCCCATCCACTTTTTTTCACATTTGGTTGATGGAATTAAATTCCGCCAAGAATCTTTTTGCGATAGCGAAAGAGTGCCTACTGCCTATACTAAAATAACTCTAAAAAACGTTACGGAAGAGCCCTTAACTTTTGATTTTGGCGTTATGGTTAGATCTGGCCCAGAATTCGATTTAGTTGGTTGTGACGAGCCTGACGGATATAGATGGTTTGAGCAACTTAAAAAACAATGGCTTACAATGCCACAATATATTAGATATACTAGCAAACTCACAAACGGCATTTTTACCTTGCGCTTTTCTAAATCTTACGGCTTTGCAGAAAAGAACGAGGACGATTTGAGCACTACTTTGACTTTGGGCGCTGGCGAACAAAAAACCTTTTACTTTACCTTTACTAGAAATAAAGATAAAAAGCCACTCTCTTATGCAACGGCAAAAGAAAAGTGCGAAGATTTTTGGCAAAACGAACTAGAAAAGGCTAAAAGAAAGCCAAAAAACTTAAAACCTGGTTTCTTTAACAACCTTATCTCACAATCTTTGCAAATGACTTGCTATCCTAAAGGCGAAAACTACGTGCTTTTCCGCCAAGGTGGAATAGAGCGCCACATTTATCCAAAAGAGGCAGAGCCACTTTTTAAGGCACTATCTTTGGTTGGTGGATACGATGATTATTTGGAAAAAGTGCTTGATATGTATTTTAACGTTCTTCAAGTTAAAGAAGGTGAAAATAAAGGACAAGTCAACACTTATGGCTTTCAATGGTCCACTCTTTCGGCGGCGGCAGCGCAATCTTTTGCTTACGTTGCAATCAACAACGAAGAAGTTTTCAAAAAGTATTATATTGATGCGCTAGATGCTATTCGTTGGATTGAAAAAACAAGATTAACCACCAAATCCAACCCCGAACTTATCCCAGGATTATTCCCACCATGGTTATCTTGCGACTTTGGAGAGGCAGACCAAGTTTGGAGTTATACGGACAACTGGAATATAGAAGCTTATGCTGAAATGTTAAAGGTTGCAAAAAAATATTGCACGGATGAAATTATAGAAATAGAAAGTGCATTGAACGATTATCGCCAATGCTTGAAAAACAGATTTTTTGAGATTGCGAAAGAGGCGGAAGGAAAGAAAGAGTGGATTGTTCCTAGAGATGCTAGAAACGACCCTAAAATTGAAGAAAAACTAGACAGACAATTTGAATATCTATCTTATTGCATGGCTCCCCATCAATGCGAATGGTTAAAATCAGGAATTGCAAAAGACAATCCTGAACTTGAAAAGAAACTATTGCGTTTTTACGAGAGAGAGGCAGGCGTTCACATGAAACGCCATGGGCACTTTGCCCCTATGTCTAAACCGGGAACTAGATACTCTCCACCCGTTGGTCAACGTTGGTATACTTCTTATTACGAATATTCAATGTTTTATTACTATCAAAGAATAAACGATAAAAAAATGATGAAAACCATTATTGACGGCCAATTAAAATACGCCACATCTCACGAAGGATATATGGTAGAACGCTTTAGCGATCACGATGCTTTTTGGTGTCCGTGGATGCCAAACGCAAGTGCGAACGGAAGACTAATTAATATGAGTTTTGCTCTTTACGGCGAAGAAAAACTTTAATAAAAATCCCCCGACAAAACTGCAATAGACATAGGGATTTTTAAGCAATAACAAAAGTGTAGCCCACTATACTTCGCGAAAAGCGAAATATGGTGGGCTTTTCTTATCCACAGAATAGTTAAATAATTTAGTTATATTTTTAGCCTTGTGGCTAAAAGTGATATGCAAGTTGCTTGCGTAATATTTTAACCTACGGTTAAAGTTATATTATATTTGCCACAAACTTTCCCGAAAGGGAAAATAAAACTTTGCGTAGCAAAATATCACTGCTTTTAGCAATATAACTTGCCGTTAGGCAAATATAGTTGTGGCGTAGCAAT
>JAZRMS010000236.1:0-6489 GCA_045647825.1 Christensenellaceae bacterium | reverse complement strand
AAAGCCAAAGAACAAGAACTTTCTGTAAGGCCTACTATTCAAGTAGAAAAAGTTTTGCACGAAGAAAATTGTTCTTGCGAAAAAGGTCAAACAAAAGTAGATAGTACTTGCGACTTGGATTTCGAGCACGTTAAAAACGTTATTGATAGGCTGGAATATTATCCGCTTAGTCAAGCGGATAGAAGGCAGGTTAGCGAGCTTGAAGGGTATATTCGTTCGGCAGAAAGAGAAGGCGTAAACGAATATTTTAAGTCTAAAATAAACGACGGCCTTGGCGCACTATTAAAACTGATGTCTAAATATGGTTTTTGATAAAAATTAAATAAAAAGGAATTCCGTTACTTAAGTTTTGTTTAAGTAGCGGTTTTTTTGCGTTTAGGATTGACAAAAATGCACATTATATTATATAATTAGTTAGTAAATGATTTAAGGAAGAAAGGAGTAAGTATGAAAAAACGTATACTTACAATAGTTTTAGCGTGTATATTGTCATTAACCGCGATTGTCGCTGAGTTAATTTTTGTTTCACGCCCAAAAGAGTTTACCGTTACTTTCGACCTTAACGAGGGAACGCTTATAGAAGGCGAACTCGTTCAAACTGTTGAAGAGGCAAGCCAAATACAATTACCAAAGGTAGAAAGAGAAGGCTATCACTTTGCAGGATGGGATAAAGCAGTAATCAATTTAACTACGGACGCAACCGTTAAAGCGCTTTGGTCTTTATTTGAAATGACGGTTGAGTTTAGATATACGGATGGTACTTACGTTAGCGGTGAGTTTGTTCAAAAAGTTAATATAGGTAGCAGACTAGAGCCACCTGTTATAGTTAAAGAAGGATACACTTTGGCTTGGGCAGATGAAAGTGGAAACATAGTTGACCCCAAAAAGTTAAAGAGAAATGCAATACTTACTGCAACTTGGGTGCCACAAGAATGCACCATTTCGTTTGTCGATCGCCTTGGTCAACCTTTAGAAGGGGTTGAAAGTGTCGTTGCTGGATATCTTGAAAAAACGCCACTATTACCAAAATATAGTGTAGACGATAAAAAATTGCTCGCTTGGAAGATCTATGGCACGGAAGATGAATACGTTATAAGTGGCCAACAATGGACGTATTTAGGCAATAGACGTTTAGAGCCTGTTTTAGTTGATAATTCTGTTGATATTGTTTCATACAACCTAAACGGTGGTACGGGCTGTGAACCTTTGGTGTTAGACGAAGGAAAAGCAACTAGTATTACTAATCCGACAAGAGAAGGATATATATTTGCAGGATGGATGCGTGCAGATGAAAACTGGGAAGAAATCGGCACTAATCTAGAAAAGGATTTGGTTATTGATGCAAACGTGCAAGAAGACGTTTATCTAATTGCAAAGTGGGCATCGGAAGAGTTTGAAGTTACTTTCTTTACTCAAGAAGGAACGTTTGCAGATGGAACGCAGACCTTAAAGAGAACGATGAGATACGGCGAAAAGATTGAGAATTTGCCTGTGCTTATCGGAACGGACATTGCTTACGACTGGAAGTTTGAAGGACAAGTGATAAATAATGGCGAAAACTGGAATATTCCTTGCGAAAAGGAAATAACAGTTGTAGCAACCTTTAAGGGTGTCTATATTATAACTCTTGATTTGAATTACGATCTAAAACTTAGCAAGAAACTAGTTGCACCTAATAAAAAATGGGAAATCACTTGGATAGACGATACTTTCTATTATTTGCACATAACTTGTAGCGTTCCACAAGGTCAATCCTTGTCGTTTAAGATTAAAGATTTAAGCACGTTACAATTACCGCAAGCAACCGTAGTAACGCCTACTACTAGATTTGGTGATGCGCCTGAATTTGCTTTCGGTGGAAAGTGGAGATATTATTGTTCTGACGGATACGTTGACTTTAAGGTTAAAAACGGAACGATAACGGAGATTAGAAAGTACGTTGACGACATAGGCACAGCGATTAGCCTAAACGACGTGGAGCAAATCTTTGCACAAGCAGAAGACGTTGATGGAATTAAAAATATAGTTTTGAAACCTTATTGCAAGAGAGACTGGTCATAAAAAATACGCCTTTTACCATTTTACTGGTAAAGGGCGTTTTCTTTAACCTTAATAAAAGCCTTTTCATATATTGAGTGAAGGGGGTGTGTATGTTAGATAGTGACCAAACTTTGTTGTGTGTAGAGAAGAAAAGTTTAGAAAACAAGCGTGATATAGAGATGTTGCTAGGCGCTCTAACAAGTCATCACGGGCCTTTGATAAGGGTTGCTAAATACGTTTATCAATATTTTGTGCTTTATATAAACGAAGAAAAAAAGAGTGCAAAAACTGTTCTTGATATGGCAGTTTGCAAAATGGCACACGTTGACAAAATAGAAAAGTTATTGCTTGAACTTGGGTATTACGGAAAGGGTGTTTTTGCATATCAGATTAACTTTTGTGAGCGAAAAGAGTTAGAAGGAAAAAGTCAATGCTTAAAAATGATAATAGACGATTTAACAGGGGAAATGGCGTCTATATATGAGTATGAGAAAAAGTTGAAAGCAGTTAAAAGTGAAAGGATAAAGGCTTTGATAGAAAGTTTTATTAAAGACGAAAGAGAGCATATAAAAACGTTTGAAAATGCGTTGAGAGAACTGCCAGGGCAAAACAAGTAGGTTTTTGCTAATTTTTAGAGTGTGTTTTTGGGGATATTTTTTATATTTTCTATTGCTTTTATCCGTAGTTTAATGTATAATATAATAAATTGGGGATAGTATCCGAAAAAAATCACGGAGAAAAGAAAATGTTGTTTGAAAAAAAGAATAAAGCGACTGACGTTGGCAGAATTATCGTCGGCAAAGAAGACAAGAGAAGTACTGAAGGCTATAGTAGATTAAGGGATAATATATTATACCTTAATGCGGACGGAAAGAACAAGGTTATTCAAGTGGAATCTGCAATGGCAGGGGAAGGAAAAACCACCACCGTTTGCAACCTTGCAGTAAGCCTTGGTATGACTAATAAAAAGGTAATAGTCGTTGACCTTGATTTTAAAAGACCAAAAGTTCACCGCCTTTTCAACTTGGGAAAGGAAAACGGTATTGCCGAATATATTTTGGAAAACAAATCTAGTGGTGAAATAATTAAAAATACCGAATATGACAACGTTGACGTTATAACCCGTGGTGCAGAAATATACAATTCATCTTTGGTGTTCATTTCGGAAAAATTCAAAGCGTTAATAGCAGAACTTCGTGAAAAATACGACTACGTTATTTTGGACTGCGCGCCCGTTCTTTTAGTTTCGGATTATATTCATATTTCAAAGGTTTCAGACGGGGTGTTGTTTGTTGTGGCGCACGCTATAACCAGCAAAACTCACGCAATGGATGCCGTTAAGGAATTAAAGAAGAACGGCGCAAACATTTTGGGCTCTATATTTACTATGTACGATGGTAAAAAATCGGGCTACTATGGCACGGGGTATTACAAAAAATATTCATATTCATACGTTTCTGAAGACAAGGAAGATTAATCAAGGAAAACTTACATGATAGATATTCACTCTCATATTCTGCATTGTGTTGACGATGGAAGTCCTAGCGTCGAAGAGTCTATAAGAATGCTAAAAGAAGCAGAAAGAAGTGGTGTAACCGATTTGATTTTGACGCCACATTTAAGGGGTGAATTTTGCCTTGCTAAAGAAAAGACTTTGGAAGTTTTTGGCGAGTTAAAAAGTAGGGCGGAAAAAGAAAAAATTTTAATGAACTTGTATCTTGGTCAAGAGATATTCGTTAATGATGATTTTTTTGAAAAACTAAAATCGGGTCAAGCCTGGACAATGGCTGATAGCAACTATTTGCTGTTAGAGTTTGATTATTTTAAGGATACCGACATTTGCGAAATGGTTTACGAAGCGCAAAGACTAGGTTATAAAGTAATCGTTGCTCACCCTGAAAGATATGAGCATTTTACAATAGAAACAGCGTTTGAAATAAAAGATTTGGGCGGGCTAATTCAAGTAAATGCTGAGTCGGTTGCAGGCAAGGTTAAAAAATCTATTAAAAAACTGATTAAGCAAATGTTTAAGGCGGGACTTATTGACTTTGTCGCTAGCGACGTGCATGCAAATAGAGAAAATCTTTTATTAAAGGCGCAAAAAATCGTTAAAACAAAGTTTGGCGATGATGCAGAAAAAGCCGTGTTTAGCGTAAACGCAAAAAAGATAATAAAAAATAGCAAAGGTTAGACTTGTCGTCTGACCTTTTAACTTGGAGAAAACATGCAAAAGACCATAATTGCAATAGGTGGCGGGGAAATTAGAAATAAAACCACCTTAAAGATAGACGAATACGTTGCTTTAAAAGCAAAAGAACACGCTGGGGAAAAGAGAGCCAACGCTCTTTTTATCGGCACGGCTTCGCACGATAGCATGCCTTATTTTAATAGTTTTAGAAAAACCTATACTTCGGTGTTTGATATAAAGGCAGAAGTGGCTTTAATAGTTTACGGCGAAATGGATATAGAGCGAATAAAAGGCAAAATAGAAATGGCAGACTGCATATATATAGGCGGTGGCGATACCGTTTTTATGCTTGAAAAATGGAAAGAAACGGGAATGGATAAGCTTATAATAGATGCCTATAATCAAGGCAAAATTATTTGTGGTTTGTCTGCAGGTGCTATTTGTTGGTTTAAGGATATGTATACCGACTACGAAATAATGCGTGGTCAAAGTGCAGATTACGTTCTTAAAAAAGGTCTTGGAATTTTGGATGGGGCAATGTGTCCACACTTTAACGAAAGAGAGAAAGATTTTGTTTTGGCGCTTGAAAAAGGGGAATTAAACGGCGCTTATTGCGTGGAAAACGACTGCGCTATTGAGTTTGTTGATGGAAAGATGAATAAGGTTATAAGTGCAGGTGGAAAGGCTTATTACGTTGAAAAAAGTGAAAATGGAATAGTAAAGAGAGAGCTTTGATGAATTTGGTTAATTACGATAAATTAATGCAAGAAAAGTTAGAAGAAATAAAGGCGAAAAATCAAAAGCCAAAACTAATGTTGCACTCTTGTTGTGCGCCTTGTTCAACTGCTTGTATTGAGAAAATTAAAGATTATTTTGACCTTTGCGTTTATTACTATAATCCTAATCTAGATAGCGAACAAGAGTTTGTTTTGCGATCTAGTGAACAAGAAAGATATTGCAAGGAAATAAACTTGCCTTGCATTATAGAAGATTATAAAAAGCAAGAGTTTTTAGACGCAGTTAAAGGGTTAGAAGGCTATAAAGAAGGCGGAAAAAGGTGTGAAAAGTGTTTTTATTTGCGCCTTAAAAAGACGGCGGAAATGGCAAAAGAAAAGGGTTTTTCATACTTTGCAACAACCTTGACCGTAAGCCCGTTAAAGAACGCGAAAAAGATAAACGAAATAGGTGAAGTAATAGCAAAAGAGTGCGGAATAAACTATCTTGCAACCGACTTTAAAAAGAGAGAAGGGTATAAGCGCTCAATTGAGCTAAGCGCAGAGCATAATCTTTATCGCCAGTCCTATTGTGGTTGCGAATTTTCTAAAAATAATCAAAAATAAAACAAAATTAAAAAACGGCTGTTAGTCGCTCTTCCCGCAGGGATTTTTGCTTTAGATTGTCAATAGCAACTTATTTAATTATTATGGAGGATATAATATGAAATATATACTAATTCCAATAGCAATAACTATTGTATTTTCACTTTTGTGGAAAACTAAGACAAATGCTGAAAAGAAAATTCCAAATGGAAACTTTATTCGTACTAAAGCACCAAAAACGCTAACTGGTTTTTTCCTTTTTTTTTGCGATTGCCGGAACGTGCGGTGGCATTGTGTTTGGTATAATAAATAGGGATAATACAACAAATTTAATAGGCGTAATTTTGACTTTTTCTATATTTGCGATTTTAGGTTTTTTCGGATATGCGTGGGTGCGATTTAATTATGTCGTTATTGATGGAGATAATATTATTGTTTATCGACTTTTTCAAAAAAACAAGTTTTACACTTTTGATGATATAGCATTTTATAAGGATACTACCCACATGGGTATACAGGGTGGATTGATATGTTATAATAAAAACAAGAAAAAGTTATTTTCGGTTGAAGCAATTCACATAGGTGTTTCCTTAATAATCCAACGATTGAGAGAAAAAAACATTACACAATTATTCTAATATTGCAGGATAAACTAAAACACTAATATAATAAGTGTAGCACACTATACTTCACTAAAAGTGAAATGTAGTGTGCTTTTCTTGTCCACAAAATATAAAAATAAAAAAGTTATATTTTTAGCCTTGTGGCTAAAAGTGATATTGTTTACGCAGTAAACAGTTTAGCCGAGCGAAGCGAACGCCAACTGCGTAAGCAGTTTTATTTTGACCTGTGGTCAAAGTTATATTATATTTGCCTAACTTTCACTACAAGTGAAAATATCACTTTGCGTTAGCAAAATATCACGCCGAAGGCATATCACTT
>JAZRMS010000235.1:0-2226 GCA_045647825.1 Christensenellaceae bacterium | reverse complement strand
GGGTCACCTTCGTCACCATTACATACTACGTATTTAGGGAATCTTTTTTGACGTGCAACTTGACTCCACTTTCTTCCTGCAGGGAAACCACCGCCACCACGGCCACGAAGACCAGATTCTGTAATTTCACTAACGATTTCTTCTGGCTTCATATCAAAGAGTGCTTTTTCAAGCGCAACGTAGCCACCTGTAGCAAGATATTCTTCAATTGAAGTAGCGTCAATCTTATCGCAGTTGTCAAGGATTATTCTGGTTTGTGCTTTATAGAAAGGAACTTCCTTTTGTTCTCTATAAACAACTCCGTCTTGAGTAAATGCTAATCTATCAACGCATTCGCCGTTGATAATAGTTTTCTCAATAATTTCTTCGCAGTCTTCTACTTTAACTTTGATATACAACCAGCCTTGTGGCTCTATTCTTACTAGTGGGCCCACTTCACAAAAACCGTGGCAACCACTTTCTTTAAGTCTAACTGCATCACCATGTGGATCTTTTTGCAATTCCAAAGAAAAATTCACGTTTTTTGCTTTCATTATTTCAGCAAGTTTTTCGTAAATTTTTATAGCGCCTTTAGAAACGCATCCAGCACCAGCGCATACGATAATACGTTTGGTTTCTGCTTGCAATCTTTTTGCTGAAGACTCACGAAGAGCCTGTAAATCTTCTCTACGTTTAATCATTTATCCATTCTCCTTTAGTGACCTAACCAACGCCACCGCAGATTCTGGTGTCATTGTAGGATAAATTTCGTTGTTTAATGCAATCGCAGGTGCAGAAGAACAAGCACCAAGACATGCAACCGTTTCAACAGTAAACATAAGGTCGTCAGTAGTTTTCTTTTCTTCTGAAAGACCAAGTTCTGCTCTCAATGCATTAAGAACAGGAATTGAGTGACGAACGTGACAAGCAGTTCCGTCACAAACCTTAATAACGTATTTACCTTTTTGTTCTAAAGAAAAGTTTTCATAGAACGTTGCAACACCAAAAATCTTTGCTTCGCTCAAATTTAATTTGGTTGCAAGATAAGGGAATATTTCCTTTGGTAAATATCTATAGAATTCTTGAGCTTCTTGCAAAATTGCAATAAGCGACTTTTCTTCGTTACCAAACTTTTCAATCGCTTTATCAAGAATAGTAAAATCTATATTTGACATCTTTTGCCTCCTAAAATTTATATTTTAACAAAAACGATTATTTGTTTAAATATTCGTCGATAGCTTTAGCAGCAGTCTTTCCTGCTCCCATTGCAAGAATAACAGTTGCAGCACCGGTAACAGCATCGCCACCTGCATAAACTGCTTGAACTGAAGTTGCACCATTTTCGTCAGTTATAATTCCACCATGCTTATTAACTTCTAAACCTTCGGTAGTAGATTTTATCAATGGGTTTGGTGAAGTTCCAAGAGCCATAATAATAACGTCTGCTTCAATATCAAATTCGCTACCTGCAATTTCAACAGGACGGCGTCTGCCAGATGCATCTGGTTCGCCAAGTTCCATCTTGATACAAGTGCAAGATTTTGACCAGCCGTTTTCATCTCCATTAATCTTAACTGGGTTAGTTAAAAGATCGAAGATAATACCTTCTTCCATTGCGTGTTCAACTTCTTCCTTTCTTGCAGGAAGTTCGTCAAGAGTTCTTCTATAAACGATATGTACTTCTCCGCCTAAACGTTTTGCACATCTTGCAGCGTCCATAGCAACGTTACCACCACCAACTACAACAACTTTCGTGCCGTGCTTAATAGGTGTTGAAGAATCTGGCTTATATGCCTTCATTAAATTGATACGAGTCAAGAATTCGTTTGCTGAATATACGCCGTTTAAGTTTTCGCCTGGGATATTCATAAATTTAGGAAGACCTGCACCAGATCCAACGAATACTGCCTTAAATCCGTATTCTTTAATGAGTTCATCAATAGAAATAACTTTACCGATAACCATGTTGGTTTCGATTTTTACACCCAAATCTTTAAGGGTATCAATTTCTTTTTGAACGATAGTTTTTGGCAATCTAAATTCTGGAATACCATATACCAAAACGCCACCAGCTAAGTGGAAAGCTTCAAAAACGGTAACTTCATAGCCTTTTTTAGCAAGGTCGCCAGCACAAGTAAGTCCAGAAGGACCACTACCGATTACGGCAATTTTAATTCCGTTGGATTGTGGTTTAACAGGCTTTTCTTTGCAGTTAGCATTGTGATAGTCAGCAACAAATCTTTCTAA
>JAZRMS010000234.1:0-1862 GCA_045647825.1 Christensenellaceae bacterium | reverse complement strand
TTATATTTTACTACAAACAACGAAAAGTGTCAAATAGAAAATATGCGCAAGGGGGAATTTTTAGTAATAAAGAAATTTTATTAAACTAGTATATATTTAATATAGAAAGGGAAAAACCAAAGCATAGTCAAGTAACCATTAAGCGCAAAAATACATAATCTGATAATGGGAAATACTTGATGCATTGGAGACAAAATGATTAAAAGAGGAGAATTGTACTATGCCGACCTTAGTCCCGTGGTTGGAAGCGAACAAGGCGGAGTCCGCCCCATACTAATAGTGCAAAACGACACGGGAAACAAATACAGTCCAACAATAATAGCGGCGGCGGTAACCAGCCAAATGAACAAAGCCAAGCTCCCCACCCACATTGAAATTTGCGCAAAAGAGTTTGGGCTAAACAAAGATTCTGTGATACTTTTAGAGCAAATTCGCACGCTAGATAAGCGCCGACTAAAAGAACGAATTGGCGAACTCTCTCCAACAGCCATGAAAAAAGTTAACACGGCGCTTTTAATAAGCCTTGGTTTTTCCACAACGGATATAACGGCAAACTAAAAAAGTTCGGTAACATTGCCGAACTTTTTCTCTAAAATTAAACGAATTGAATAATATCTTCTTTTTTCTTTCTTTTCTTTTCGCGAATAGGGATATCCGAATACCCTAAAGCGACCACGATATTGCAAATCTCGCCCTTTTTTAAGCCAACTGCCGGAACGATTAGTTTTTGGTCTACCATGCCGATAATACAGCTTTCTACCCCCATATCCTTAGCGATTAGCGTTACGTATGCGATAAGTTCACCCACGTCGTATTTAACAAAGTGGTTGCGATCGAACTTTACGTTTGGTTTTAGCGCTGCCTGTTGGTCTGCAAACACGATAAACGCCTTTGCCTTATTCAAAAATTTATTATGACCTTTCATTCCAACGGCAATAGCAGTTTCGGTAACTTTTTCAGGCGTGGTAACCAAATACATTTTCCAAGGCTGGCTGTTGCAAGCAGATGGTGCAAGCATTGCAAGTTCTGCTATTTTTTCTACCGTTTCTTTTTCTAGTGGTTTATCGTTAAATTCTCTACAAGATTGTCTTGTTTTTATCAATTCTTCTAAACTGAACATAATTATCACCTAAAGGTTTTTTATTATTATACTATATGAAAAACAAAAAATCAAGGATTAATTTAACCTTTATATCCCACGGCTTTTTCTTTTTTATAACGTTCTAACGCTTGCAAATATTTTTCAGACAAGCTCAAATTATACCTTTGTTGTTCATCATAAGAAAGAGTTTTATAATACTCTAGGTCGGTTAAGCGCCCTATTGCATTTGCAACCTCACCCTCTTCGTCAAGTAGTTTTTTAACCTTTTTATAAAACTCTTCTTTTTCTTCGTTAACGTTTTTTATTTGGTCGCTTACTTTATAAGCATAAAACTCTTTAACCTTGGAAGTGGAAACGCCCGTTTGCTCTGCACGGACCATTTCTTCGCTCAATTTTTTATGATAATTTTGCCAAAAACCTTGCTTTAAGCGTTTTTTAGCTTCTCTGCAGTATTCTTTTAACGATTTTGTTTCTTCTTTCATTGTTGTTCCCCTTTCGACAAAATTTGCCAATTTTTGCACTTTAAAATGAAAAATCTACCGAAGTTTTCTTCGGTAGATATCTTTCAATTAGCCTTTAATGCTTCTTTTTCTTGCCGCCTCTGATTTTTTCTTCTTTCTGACGGAAGGTTTTTCGTAATGTTCTTTCTTACGTAAATCGCCGATAATGCCGTCACGAGAACATTTTCTCTTAAAACGACGAAGTGCGCTATCGATATTTTCGTTTTCTCCAACTCTTACAATTGACATCTCTTTCAACC
>JAZRMS010000233.1:0-1776 GCA_045647825.1 Christensenellaceae bacterium | reverse complement strand
CCTTTTCAATAAGACCAGAAGACAAAAAGTCAATTTGACCGTTTCTTTCTATGGATTCGCCAATCATATTAGTAAATTGATGAACAATGTCGTATTTATCGTTAAAATGTGTGCGGAACAATGCCCACTCTCTCATTATAGAAACTATCATAAGTTTACTCCTCAATTATAGTTGCGTGTCCTTTATTTCCGCTGACCGTTATCACGCCGTCTTTAATTTCACAGTCAACGTTATCTTTTTCGAAAAGGTTAACCTTTCCGTTAGGTTTATAAGTAAGTGTGTTTTTTTCAAAAATATCAAAGTAGATATATTTCTTTCCTTCGTAATCTAGTTTGTAAATAGAAGAGCGATTTTCGGTGTCAAAGAATTTTTTATAAGCAACGCCTTTAAAGTGGTTTACAGGAACTGATGAAGCAAAGGTTGGATATGCCTTTCTAGAAACGTAGATATGTATCATACTTTTAACCAAATCTTTTCTAATTTCAGCAAGTCCGTCGTAAACGGGCAAATATCCACAAGCAAACCCTAATTTATCATTTCCATCTTTATCTCTAAAATAATCCACAATTCTATCAAACGGATTATTCTTGTCTATCAAATCATCCACGGTTGGTGAGTAGTTTTTTGGATACGCATCACCGCGCAATGGGAACGGCGAAGAGAAGTCAAATGTTCCTTCAGGTGTGGTAAAAGGTTTAAGTTTAGATAAATAACGGTGAATACCACCACCAAACGCGTCAATTTTTTCTTGATACATAACGCCCATAAACCTATCAAGTCTAACGTCCATAAGTTTATTGACGTCAAACTCAACCAAAATCGTTCCATCTGCATTGATACGGAATATATAAGATATATCAACCATAGGTTCGCCAAACTTGCTTAAGTCGGGCATTGAGCGATAACCACCTTGTGGGCGAGATTTTACTAAATCTTCCACCACCGTTGCAGGGTTAACTATTTGATATCTTTCAATAATTTCAGCGTAATCGCATTCGATAGGATAAGTTAAAAAGGTTTTTGCCTTTCCATCCGTATAAGTAACGATTTTCTTTTCTAAAATTCTGTTGGCGGCGGGTAAATATATTTCGCCAGACCAAGGGGAAAGCGTTTCTTCTGGAATAACGTCGCTAGTGCTTTCGCCGTTAGAAATATACGTTAAAGTGCCTTGAATTTCTCTCTTAAACACGTAATTATTAACGCCTTCGCCAACGTTTTCAGAACAGAATAGCAAGGTGTCTGAATTAGTAACGTACACCAAAGTAAAGGTAAGATTCGTTTCATCTTTATACTGCGCGCCTATATCGGCAATAGTTTTTCCGTGGTTTGGCGCATAAACGATAACAAGGCAAGGTTCGCCGTGACCACCACCGATAAAGTGCCCGTTGATAACTAACGGTGGGTCTTCGTCTGAAGAAGTAGAAAGCGCGATTGTTTGTGGAAGTGTTTCTTTGTCTTTAGCAAATAGCGTAGAAGAGCGATAGTCGATATGATCGTTTCTGCGTATAACCGAACCTTCGACACCAGAGAAAACGTGCCTAATATTGTATTTGTCGTTAAAATCAGCTCTAAAGGAAACGTCGTCGTAAATTCTACTGACTAGCATATAACCTCCGTAAACACGGCGTGTCCTTTTTCGGCTTTTACCGTAACCACACCGTCATTAATTTCATATTCAGCGTCTTCTATATCAAGCAAAGAAATTTGTCCTTTTGCTTTATAAGTCAAGGTGTTCTTTTCAAAAATGTCAAAATAAACGTATCTAATTCCGTCAT
>JAZRMS010000232.1:0-3986 GCA_045647825.1 Christensenellaceae bacterium | reverse complement strand
GGTAGTGGTTATAGTGTAACGGCAATGTTATTAACAGGTGTCGTTCTTGCAAAAATTCCTTTCCTTAAATTATTCACTTCACTCAAACCTTATCTAATCGGGTTGGTTAGATTGCTCTTAATACCACTTGTCGTTATAGCGGTATTCTTGTTGCTAAACATTTGTGGATTAAACGGTCAAATGTTTAAAGATATTGCAATGATTTCTATTGTTACAAGCGCAATGCCTGTGGGAATGAACGTCGTTGTATATCCGGAGGCAAGCGGAATGGATAGCACCGAAGGGTCAAAAATGTGCTTTTTATCATACGTTTTGGCTCTTGGCGCTTTACCATTAATGTTTGAGTTAATGCTTAAAGTAATTGAAAATTTTGCTTAAAAAAGAATAAAAAAAATAAAACGCATAGCGGTTAATCCGTTATGCGTTTTTTATATTGAGAAGGAGTTATTCCTACAATCTTCTTAAATGTTTTTGAAAAATAGTTTGGCGTGTCAAAAGACAATCTGTCGGAAATTTCTTTAATAGAATAGTCGCTTTTAGAAATAAGTTCTTTTGCAGTTTTAATTTTTAAGGAAATGTAGTAATCCATAATGCTCATTCCCATAGACGTCTTAAACTGACGGAAAATGTAAGCTTTGCTATAATTCATTTTGCTTGCTATTTGGTTTATAGTAAGCTTTGAAGTTACGTTCTCTTTAAGAATTTTTATAATATCTTCTGCAAGCTTGTTTTGGCTTTCAGACTCTTGTAAAAACACCGTGTTTCCACTTTCTTTTTCTGTTATAGAGCGCATTATGTCGATAAGTAAAGTTTCGGTATAATTCTTTATTAATTGCTCTCCACCAAGAGTGGGGTGTGCAAGCAATTTCATAAATTCAATATCTGAATTATAAAACTCTATATCATAAGTCTTGCTTGCGATATCAATAATTTCGTGAACAAGAATTTTTTGTTTGTGGTTGATTTTTAATTGTTTTTTAGAAAAAAATCTAATCGCTTCTGACAAGCAGTCAAAAGATACGACAATTGCGCTTGTTCCAGGGGTGCAAACTAGAGAGTGTAATTCGTTCGGCTCGTGAAAAAGAATGTGGCCTGCTTCTAGTTCTATAACTTTGTCTTCACAAGTGCAAGTTACGCAACCATTACTTGCATATACTAATTCCCAAAAGTTGTGCTTTTCTTGTTCTTGCTTTATGTTTTCCGTTTGGGGTTGCAAGTGGTGAATAGATACGATTTTATTGATTATTAATAAACTTTTAATTTTGTGCTTAAAATATTTTCTCATGCGACTAGTATAACACAATATAAAAATTAAATCAAGTATATTATATTACTCTTTTTGTATACAATAAACTATTGTCAAAACAAAATTTATATAATATAATTATATAAAATATATTAAAATAGGAGTATATTATGAGAATACTTGCAATAGGTTGCCATCCAGACGATATTGAAATTGCTTGTTCCGGAACGCTTGCAAAATGCGTTCAAAGAGGGGACACGGTTATCGTATGCCACACTTCAAGTGGAAATCTTGGGCACGTTATAATACCACCGGATGAGTTAACCATAATGAGAGCTAACGAGGCAAAAGAAGCAGGGAAACTTGCAGGGATAGAAGTTATTTGGGGTGGATTTGATGACCTTGAAATATACGAAAACAATAAAGCTGCAAGAGATAAAATGGTAGACGTTATTAGATATGCTAATCCAGATCTTATAATAACTCACGATCCTAACGACTATATGCCAGACCATACTTCTGTTAGCAAGTTGGTGTTTGATGCAAGTTTTACTGCAACGCTTCCAAACTACAAATGCACCGTGCATAAATTTAGTAAGGATGATACGCCGGCAAAACTTGTTCCTATATATTACATGGACACGCTTGCCGGGGTAAACTTTAACCCGACAATGTACGTTGATATTACAGAAACGCTTGATCTAAAGCTAAAAATGCTCAATTGCCACGCAAGTCAAATTGTGTGGATGAGAGATCACGATGGAATCGACTTCCCTGATATGGTAAAAACATGTTCTAGATATCGTGGGTATCAATGTGGGGCAGAATATGCAGAAGGTTTCCGTCAATGCGACGTGTACTTAAAAGGAACTACAAAGAGATTACTTCCAGAATAATAAGGAGTTTGTATGAAAATTAAATGGTGTGTAATAGGTGCGGGTGGAATAGCAGATAGAAGAACTATCCCCGCAATATTAGAAGATAATAACAACGAATTAGTTGCAGTAATGGATATGGTGCCTGCCGTTGCAGAAAAAATAGGTGCAAAATACGGGGTTAAGTATTTCACTAACGAAGAAGAAATGCTAAAAAACTGCGATTGTGATGCGGTTTATATAGGAACACCTGTGTTTAAGCATTATGATCAAGCAATGCTAGCCCTTAAATATGGCAAACACGTTTTCGTTGAAAAGCCCGTTTGCATGAATGCTAAAGAGGGTGCAGAACTTGTAAAAGCGTTCAAGGAAAAGGGAAAGCAGTTTACCGTTGGTTATATGATGAAATATCATAACCTACACGTAAAGGCAAAAGAAATAATAAAGGCAGACGGAATAGGTGCGCCAAACGATATAAGAGCGCAATTCTCTTGTTGGTATCCAGATATTGAAGGTGCTTGGAGACAGAAAAAAGCACTTGGCGGTGGTGGCGCTGTAATGGATTTAGCCGTTCACGCAATAGAACTTATCGAAGATATTTTGGATGAAGAAATTGTAGAAGTTAAATCTTTCTATTCAACCAAAACTTTCAAGTACGAAGTAGAAGACTGCGCGGTTATTATATTTAGAACAAAGAGTGGCGTTTTAGGTCATATAGACGTTAACTTTAATATTCCAGACGCTGCATCAGTTGCAAAATTAGAAATATACGGAGAAAAGGGTTATATTATTTGCAATAACACCCTTGCTCAAGAAGAAAAGGGAACGCTTGCGCATTTATATTCACCACAAGGTGACTACGTTGCGCAACAAAATCGCACTACTAACGAGCCTGTCGTTTACGTTGGCGAAGAAAAGAACTTGTATTTAAAGCAAATTCAAGCTTTTTGTGAGTTAGTAAAGAACGGCAAAACCGATTATTATTACACGGATAGAGCCGTTCAAGTTCAAGAAATAGTAGAAAAAATTTATAACGATGATATAAAATAAGGAGAAAAAAATTATGGATTTCAATTCAACAGTAAAAGGAAGTTTATTAGAAGGTTTCTATCCCGAAGGTTGGGATTTTAAGAAGATTGACGAGTGTTGCTCACACGCGCCAGAAACGATTACGGAAAGACAAGCTTTCTGGAACGAAAACTTCAATCCTATCGAATGTAAAGACCTTGGCGAATTTGACGTTAAAATGGGTCACGAAATTGCAAACGAAATTAAAAAGGCTAACGAAAGAGGGGAAAAGATTGCTTTTATTCTTCCTGTTGGACCTATGGGTATGTATAAATGGGCAGTTTATTTCTTGAAAGAATGGAACGTAAGCTGTAAAAACGTTTGGTGCTTTAATATGGACGAATGGGCAGATGCAGAAGGCAACACCATTACCGGCGAAGCATCTTTCCAAAACGCTATGGAAAACGCTTTCTATAACCCACTAGGCGAACTCACCGTTGCAAAGGATCACAGAAACTTTGCAACCAAAGAAAATCTTCCAACCTATCCAGAAAAGATTGCTAAATTAAAGGCTGAAGGCGCAAAACTAGTTTTAGTTTATGGTATCGGTAGAATGTGTCATATCGCGTTCTGGGAGCCACAATTCGGTTCTGAATTTACTTCTAACGAAGAATGGATTAAGCAACCATATAGAATCGGTGCAAAACTTCATCCACTAACCATTGAGCAAAACGCGCAAACATCATTTAAGTCAAGAACGTCACTTGTTCCTTGTAGAGCTAACACCATTGGACCTGGTCTTATGTTTAAGGCTGCCTATGCTATCGGTGGTGCTGACGGTGCGCTTGGCCGTGGTA
>JAZRMS010000231.1:0-7364 GCA_045647825.1 Christensenellaceae bacterium | reverse complement strand
TTCAGTAAAGTAGATTAATCCATAACCAGTTGCTTCAGTTCTAGTTAAGCTTCCACCATAAGTTAAGCCTTTACCAGTTAAAACTCCAGGGTCATTTGCTCCTCTTAGCTTTTTATAATATCCATACATATAACCAATTTCTCTTCCACCAACTCCAATATCTCCTGCTGGAACGTCAGTATCTAAACCTATATGTTTGCAAAGTTCAGCCATAAAGCTTTGACAAAATCTCATTACTTCTCTATCAGATTTTCCTTTTGGATCAAAATCAGATCCTCCTTTACCTCCTCCAATAGGTAGTCCTGTTAATGAATTCTTAAATATTTGTTCAAATCCTAAAAACTTAATTATACTTGCATTAACTGTTGGATGGAATCTTAGTCCGCCTTTATAAGGTCCAATAGCACTGTTGAACTGTATTCTATATCCTCTATTGACTTGTACCCTTCCTGAATCATCCACCCAAGGAACTCTAAACATAATTTGTCTTTCTGGTTCAATAATTCTTTCTAAAACACCAGCGTCAACAAGGTCTTGCCTTTGTTCGATAACAGGTTCTAGTGTAGATAGAACTTCGGTTACTGCTTGAATAAATTCTGGTTCGCCAGGGTTTCTCTTCTCTATTCTTGCTAAAAGGTCAAGAATATATGCGTTCTTTATAGCCATTTTTCTTCCTCCGAAAATTTGATACTTTTTCTTTTTCTATGAATTATATCACTTTTTTTGTTTAATGTATAGAATTTTAAGTATCTTTTTCCTATATTTTTGTTAATATTTTATATTAGTTTAAATTATCTTTCTTGTTTTAGAAACACTGTTGCACGTCTACTAATATTGCAAACGCCAATAATAGCACTAATCCAACCGTATGAATAATTCCTTCCACCTTGCGTGAAATAGGTTTTCTTCTTATCCACTCAATGCCTGTAAACACTACTCTAGAGCCGTCTAGCGCAGGGAAAGGCAACAAATTAAACACGGCAAGGTTAACGCCTATAAAGGATGCAATATTTAATAAATATCTAAACCCACCTATGCTTATAGCCTCTGCCGTCGCCGTTATAGTGGTTATAGTTCCACCCATAGCGCCTAGTCCTAGTTGACCTGTTAAAAGTTGTCTTAACACGGTGAAAATCATTCCCGCCGTCTTAAACGAATATTCAAAACTGCGCCCTATAGTGTCAAAAAAGCCGTATTTTACACCCGTGGCGTATAACCCCGGATTTGTAATTGTGCCTTTGTCATCAAGTTCGTAATATATCCCTAGCGCGTCGTATAGTCTTGAAATTTCTTCCACGTTCTTAAAATTAGTGTGCGCTCTCATCACTATTTGAACGGCAACTGCTTTCCCATTCCTAATGACTTCAAAGGGAACTTTTTCCCCTTCTTCTTTGCCTTCTACTGCAGACATCAAATCGGTTATAGTGTAAACGTTTTTGCCGTCTGCTTTCAAGATCACGTCTTTACTTAAAAAAGAATATTCTTGCGATACGGCAGGGTTATCCACTATTTTATACGGCATAATGGCGCTGTTTCCATAAACGCCAAACATAACGATTATAATTAGCACGGCTAAAAGATAATTCATAAACGCGCCTGATATTAGCACGATTATTCTTTGCCAAGGTTTTTTATTGTTAAATGCAGAAGGGTCGGTATCGTCGCTATCTTCCCCCTTGAACGCACAAAATCCACCAAGCGGAATTAACCGCAAAGAAAAAACTTCTCCGTTTCCTTTCTTCTTTGATATGAGCTTTGGTCCAAAACCTATTGAAAACTCTTCTATGCCAAATTTGAATATTTTGCCTGCCACGTAATGCCCGAATTCGTGCACGGTTATCATTACAAGTAACACAAGCAAGGCTAAAAATATATAAAAGACGTAAGTCATAATATCCCCAAAAGAGGATGCCAACATTAACTCCATTAATTCTTAAACAAGTCGTTTACGTATTTCCTTGCAAACGCGTCTGCCTCTATCAAATGTTCAAAGTGAACGTGAGTGCTTCCGTCATACGATTGCAAAGCCCCGTAAATGCCCTTGTATATATCTCCATAATTTATTTTATTTTCTAAAAATAGTTTAACAGCCTCTTCGTTTGCGCCGTTTAATACCGCAGGATACACCCCACCTTCTTTTGCCGCTTGCATTACTAAATTAAAGCAAGGAAATCTTTCGTGATCAATCTCTGCAAAGCTCAAAGATTTTAGACTGGCAAAATCAAGGCTTTTTAATCCAACGTCTAACCTTTCTGGATAAGAAAGAGCAAGGGCAATAGGCAATTCCATAGTAGGATAACTCATTTGCGCAATAACTGCCCCGTCGTTAAACTCTACCATAGAGTGTATGATACTTTCCCTGTGAATTATATCGTCTATTTTGTCGAAAGAAGTATTATAAAGCCATTTTGCCTCTATAACTTCAAAACCTTTGTTGACTAGCGTTGCGCAATCTATGGTTATTTTTGCGCCCATATTCCAGTTGGGGTGCTTTAACGCATCTTTTGCGGTTACCATTTTTAATTGGTCTTTGCTTAAATCCCTAAACGCACCGCCACTACAAGTGAGTATTATCTTCTTGAAAGGCTTGTTAAAATCAAAGTCAAGCGCTTGCCAAACGGCAGAATGCTCGCTATCTATCGGGGTTATCGAAACGCCTTTTTCCTTTGCCTTTTCCATAACCAAACTTCCGCCAACAACCAAACTTTCTTTAGTTGCAAGCGCAACGTTTTTGCCCTTTTCAATGGCGTCTAAAACGGCTATTATTCCCTTAAAGCCCACTAGTGCAACCACCACTATATCTGCATCTTCAATAATGGCGTTAGTGAAAGCGTCTTCACCAAAAAAATATTCTGTAGACTTTGGAAAATCTTGACTTAAAGGGGCAACAGAAGAAAGAGTTGCCACCCTTGGCGAAAACTCTTTCACTTGTTCTAAAAACTCGCCGACATTATTTCCGGCGGCGAGTGAAACTATCTTAAATTTATCAGGATGACGTCTTACAACGGAAAGGGTTTGCTTTCCGATTGAACCCGTGCTACCTATCAATGCTATTTTTTTCATATTTTTCTCTTTATACTAACAAAAACACCAAATACAAGAAAGGAACTACAAACATTGTCCCGTCAATTCTATCAAGCACTCCACCGTGCCCCGGTAAGAGTTTTCCAGAGTCTTTAACCCCCACTCTGCGCTTTAACAGGCTTTCAAACAAATCGCCAAAGATGTTGATTATGCTTGCAACAAGCCCGATCAATATAAAGAAAAGCACGGGCGAAAAGAAATTAATTTCTGGCTTAACTATAAGATAAACTACTAACGAACCAAGCGCACCGCCAATAGTTCCACCTATCGCGCCAGCCCAAGTTTTCTTTGGGCTAATTTTGGGGCAGAGTTTCTTTCCACCTATCAACTTCCCTGTAAAATACGCAAAGGTGTCTGAAAGTGGTGAGATTACAAAAGATAATAACAAAATTATAAACCCGTTTATTCTCAAATCGTTTGCGCAAAGCATAGTCAATAAAAATAAAGAAGGGTAAACGAAAGGCAATACGGAATATTTAAGCGCCTCCGTCGTTGATTTTTTCACGATAGCATACACGCATAATACCACCACCATTATCGCAGTTAAATCAAATGCTACTATCTTTCCCCAAGAAGGCAAAAACCATTCCGTAACCAAATATGCCAAAATAAAGGCAACGGCATAGCAAATTGCAAGTGGCTTAACAAAATTGAAAGAACGACCTTTGGTTAATCTTGCACACTCAATCGTTCCTGCAACTATTAAAAATCCCGTTAAAATGTGGAATATCTTTGCGTTAACTAACTCTCTTAAAAGAAAGAACGCTATCATAACGGCAACGTATCCCGCACCAGTTATTATTCTCGTTTTCATATTAGACCTTTCCAAATCTACGTTTTCTAGCAGAAAAATTTTCTATTGCTTTATCAAACTCGTTCTCATCAAAATCAGGCCACAAAACTTCCGTAAAATACAATTCGCTATAAGCGCCTTGATATAAAAGAAAGTTAGACAATCTATATTCCCCACCCGTTCTTATAATCAAGTCCGGCTCGCCACACGGCGCTGTATATAGGGCTGAAGATATAGAATCGACCGTTATTTGTTTGCCTTCACTTAAAAGCGAGTTTATGGCGCTAACTATTTCTTGTCTGCCACCATAGTTGATTGCAATGTTTAAATTGTTTCCGGTGTTTAAGCTACTTTCTTCTTCAACTTCTTTAATAATCTCAACAAGGTCAGCTGAAAGTTCTTCTCTTCCACCTATAACGCGAAGTCTAACGTTGTTTTTGCAGACCTTTTTGACGTATTTTTTAAAATACGTTTTAAGAAGTTTCATCAATTCATCAACTTCTTCTTTTGGGCGCGCCCAGTTTTCAGAAGAAAATGCGTAAAGGGTTAGCGTTTTAACACCCGCCTTAAAAGCATGAGAAACAATTCTGTCAACGTTTTGAGAGCCGTGCTTGTGCCCATAAGAGCGTTTTTTTCCAAGCGCAGTAGCCCATCTACCGTTGCCGTCCATTATTATCCCGACGTGCAAAGGAAGTTTTTTATTTTCCATTATACAGAAAGAACGTCCTTTTCTTTGTCAGCGCAAAGCTTGTCGATTTTGTCTATTGATTCAGCAATAAGCTTGTCAATTTCCTTTTCGCAAGTTGCGTGTTCATCTTCTGAAAGTTCTTTATTGTTCTTCATTTTCTTGAGAGCATCCATAGCATCTCTTCTAATGTTTCTAACTGCAACCTTGCTGTCTTCTGCCATCTTTTTGATTTGCTTAACAAGTTCTTTTCTTCTTTCTTCGGTGAGAGCAGGGAAAACTAAACGAATAACTTTTCCGTCGTTAACAGGGGTTATTCCAATATTTTCTGCAAGAAGTTGCTTTTCGATAACTTTAAGCATACTTGCATCCCATGGTGCGATAACCAAACATCTTCCTTCGGTTACTGAAAGATTTCCCACTTGATTAATAGGGGTTGGTGTTCCGTAATAGTCAACCAAAACCTTGTCTAAAATGTGTGGATTTGCTCTACCAGCACGGATAGTAACGTATTCGCCGTTTAGCACAGAAACGGTTTTGTCCGTTCTTTCCATTGTTTCCATCATTATCATTTCGTATTGTTCGTTTTGAATAGCCATAATCAATTCTCCTTAAATTATATTAATTAACTTATGAGCGTTCCTATCGTTTCACCGGTAACTGCTCTCATTAAAGCGTTCTCTTCAAACAAGCCGAAAGAGAGAACGTGTATATCGTTTTCTTGACAAATGGTAATAGCCGTCATATCCATTGCCTTTAAGCCCTTTGCCATATATTCGCCATAACTAATCTTATCAAGTTTTTTAGCGTTTGGATTAGTTCTTGGATCTGAATCGTAAATACCATCCACGTTTTTAGCAAGAAGTAGTACTTCTGCCCCGATTTCTGCCGCGCGAAGTGCAGCCGCCGTGTCGGTAGTGAAATATGGGTTACCCGTTCCACAAGCAAAGATAACTACTCTGCCCTTTCCAAGGTGTGACATTGCCTTTCTCAAAATATAAGGCTCTGCAACTCTAGTTATAGTGAGTGCCGTTTGCACTCTGGTTGGAACGTCCTTTCTTTCTAGCGCGTCTTGAAGAGCAAGTGCGTTTATAATGGTTGCAAGCATTCCCATATGGTCTGCCGTTGTTCTATCCATTTCTTTGCCTTGTCTACCACGCCAGAAGTTTCCACCACCAACGATAATGCCGATTTCAACCCCCATATCTTTAACCGCTTTAATTTGGTCGGTTATTTGGTCCAAAACCTTTTCGTCTAGCCCGTTGCCTTTTTCACCAGACAACGCCTCGCCAGAAAGTTTTATGATAACTCTTTTGTAAGCTGCTTTTGCCATAATTTATCTCCTTGAAAAAGCGTTAGCTTTTAGTTTTATATTATCCTTATTATTATATACTATTTTTATCCATTTGTAAATATCAAACACCAATAAAAAAACAAAAAACAAAAATTAATATTTTTAAGCACAAAAAAACCGAGGCTAAAAGCCTCGGCAAATTTATTTTCTTTTATTAAACTGAACGTTATTTAACCTTTTTTTCATACAATATTTCAGCAATTAATTTAGCACCCAATCTGAACCCTTTTTCAAACATATAATCTTCCGCTTCAAATCTTATTTCTGAAAATACTTCATTTAAACAATGTAATTTATTTACCCCATCTTCATCAAGGCGACTTTCAATACTTTCTAATAATTGATAGCGTTCATTCATTAATTGCTTAAACTCTTTGGTATCGCAATCTTTTTCTTTTTCAGGCATTTCATTTTCTACGTAGTTTTTAAGTATTTCAGTTAAGTTTAATTCTGTCATAATTTTCTCCTTTGTTTCAAAACTTTTGTCGTATATTATTATACTCTTTTTATCGAGTATGGTCAACCAATAAAGTATAGAATATAATACTAATAGAGGATATTTATGATTTCGTATAAACCATTTTATAAAACTATTAAGGAGAAAGGAATTTCTACTTATAAATTAATTAATACTTTTGGAGTCAGTAGAAGTCTAATTGATAGATTAAAACACGACAAGCCTTTATCAACGGTAACTATTGACGACTTATGTAAAATTTTATCTTGCAAAGTGGAAGATATATTAGAATACGTTGAAGAAAAATAAAAGCACTCTAAAAGGTCTCTTCTCTTAGGGATTTTTACTTTAAGACAAAAGTGTAGCCCACTATACTTCGCAAAAAGCGAAATATGGTGGGCTTTATCTTTACCACAAAAGATTAGGTTAATATAGTTATATTTTTAGCCTTGTGGCTAAAAGTGATATGCAAAACAAGTTTTGCGTTATATTTTTCGAGAGAAAAATTCAAGGTTCTGCTTCAGCAGGTTCTTATATTTCTCTCGAAGAAGTTATATTAAATAAATCCACAACTTGCCATAGGCAAATATCACTGCCGATAGGCAATATAACTTGCGTAAGCAAATCTAACAAATCCGCAAGGATTTATTTAGTTGTCGCAATTCCCTACGGGAAGAGCGACAAAAGAGTGCTTTTTTGTTTGGTTTTTAACGATTATTTCTTCATTTGAGCTTCAACTTCTGCAGCGAAATCGTCGCTTCTCTTTTCTAGACCTTCACCCATTTCAAATCTGGTGAAACGTTTGATAGAAAGAGTTTTGCCCATCTTGTCTGAATAGCTCTTAACGAGTTTTTCAATGGTTAAAGAAGGATCTTTAACGAATGCTTGGTTTACAAGACAGAATTCGTCGTAATACTTTTTAACTCTACCTTCTACCATTCTATCAACGATAGCAGCTGGCTTACCTTCGTTCAAAGCTTGAGCCTTTAAG
>JAZRMS010000230.1:0-5788 GCA_045647825.1 Christensenellaceae bacterium | reverse complement strand
ACATTTGATCAGTTGATTTTAGTTCTAGTCCACCCGTATCGACCATAGTAAAATAACGCCCACACCATTCGGCATCAGCATAAAGTCTGTCCCTAGTTACCCCCGGGAAGTTCTCTACTATTGAAATTTTTTTACCAACTACTTTATTAAAAAAAGTAGATTTTCCTACGTTGGGTCTTCCAACGATTGCTACTAATGGTTTAGCCACAATTTATCACGTCCTTTAAATTTATCTTTTAGTTAATATAACTGCACTATCGCCGTCCGTTTGATTAAACGTCACCTTTACAAGTTCATCACGCGAAGTAGGCACGTTTTTGCCAACGTAATCAGCACGAATAGGCAATTCTCTATGTCCTCTATCAATTAGCACGGCTAACTGAATAGTACGAGGTCTACCAAGCTTTATAACAGCCTCTATCCCCGCTCTTACAGTTCTTCCCGTAAACAAAACGTCATCACAAAGCACAACGTCTTTGTCTTTTAGTGAAAAATCAATTTCACTTCCCGTTACCTTTGCATCACCACTTACCGATTCAATATCATCTCTATAAAGTGATATATCAAGTGTACCCACCGGCACGTTTACGTTTTCAATGCTATTAATATTATCTCTTATCCTTTGGCAAACAGGAATTCCGCCTCTTGCTATACCAAGCAAAACTACGTTGGACACACCCCTATTATTTTCAATAATTTCATGCGAAATTCTTCTAATCGCTCTTGAAATTGCCACAGAATCAAGTAAAACAGTTTTAATTTCCATCTATTTAATACTCTTTAATATTTTTTCAAAATATTCTGGAATAGGGCTTTCAAAAGTTACTTGTTCGCCCGTTGTAGGATGAACAAAACTCAACTGATGAGCGTGCAACAACTGCCCTTCAAGCTTGAATTTTTGGTTTTTAAACCCATATTCCTTGTCGCCCACTACAGGGTGACCTATATGCTTTGAATGAACTCTTATTTGGTGAGTTCTTCCCGTTTTCAAAGAAAACTCACAGAGAGTATAACTACCAAAGCGCTTTATAACTTTATATTCCGTAACGGCGTTTCTTCCGTTAGAAACTACTGCCATTTTTGTTCTATCTTTTGGGTTTCTGCCTATATTTGTTTCTATAACCCCAGAATCCGACTTAACAACACCTTCAAGTAAAGCGTAATATAGTCTTTTGCAAGTCTTTGTTTCTATTTGCTTTGCAAGTGAAACGTGTGCGTTATCATTTTTTGCAACCACCAAAAGCCCAGAAGTATTTTTGTCAATTCTATGCACTATCCCAGGTCTAATAACCCCGTTTATTCCAGATAAGTTATCTAGATGAAATAAAAGCGCATTTACCAAGGTGTTGCCACACGTTCCGTTGCCAGCGTGAACGGTTAAACCTTGTGGCTTATCGATAACTGCCAAATCGTTATCTTGATATACGATTTTAAGCGGAATATCTTCTGGAACGGCATCAAGATTTTTTACTTCTGGCAAGGATATAACTACTTCATCACCTATTTTAAGAACGTAATTTGCCTTGCTTTGCTTTCCGTTTACTATTAAATTTCCGTCGTCACACAACTTTTTCACATGAGAACGAGTAAACTCAAGTGCGCTTGACAAAAAAACGTCAACACGTTGTCCAGCATTATCGCTTATAACAAACTTATTCTCTTTCATCTTCAGGTTTCACGTCCTCTTCTGTTGCCACCTTTCTCTTAAAAACAGCATTTTTGTCAATAAATAAAAAGTAAATTGCAACTAAAATTACCCCGATTACTAAAAAAGAATCGGCAAGATTAAATACAGGGAAATTATATTCACCAAAAGTAAACTTCAAAAAATCAGTAACGCCACTAAAGAACACTCTATCAATAAAATTACCTATTGTTCCACCTATTACAATAGCTATCGAATAGGATAAAAAAGTGCGTTTTGTAACTAATGCATATATAAAAACGCCAACAAAAGCAACGAGAGAAACTGAAGTTAGTATTATAAAAAAGGTTATCCCCCAAGAAACGTTTGATAAAACACCCCACGCAGCACCTTTATTAACAAGGTAAGTAAATGAGAAGAAATTTTCTATAACGACCGTATCGCCGTTAGCAAGATATAAATCCTTGAAATAAATCTTGCTAAATTGATCTAAAAGAACACAAGCGACAAGAACTATAATAGGAATTATAAAGTATATTATTCGTCTCCATCTAACAGCCCTAATTCTTTGCATAACTCCTCCAACTCCAAGTCACCGGGATTCAACACTTCGTCCATATTAAACCCGTTTTCACTATTTGAAGATATATAATCACTTATCATCTTCTTTGGCGAAACTTTTTCTGCACCACAATCAGACAGCGCTTTATCCAACTTGCCAACAACTTTTTTAGCATCAGAAAGTTTTAATACGGACTGCAATTTTTGTTTCAAACTAATTGCATCCATAACCGGTGCATACACAGGATATTTTTCTTTCAAAAGAGAAAAATATTCTTCCCATCTAGCAACGAAAATCCTCAATCTTTCCATTTCTAGCGCATACTGAAGTTCGGCTTTTTCTTTAAGTTTAATCGCATTTTTTTCGGCACGAATAGCCGTTGAATTAATTAGCGATTCTTTATCTTTATAATTTTCAAGCTCTGACAATATTTTTAGGTTTTCTTTGGTCAAATCAAAAATTCTGCTTTTTTGCTCTTTAAGTTTAGCCTCGTATTCAGTTTTAACTGAATTTATTATTTCAACCACTTCGGCTTGTTTATATTTCTTTTTATTGATTTCCAAAGCAAATCCTCCAATAATTAGTTAGGACATTTCCTTAACTTTTCAAGCATTTCTCTTTTCAATTCAAACAAGCCGTCTGAAAGGTCAACCTTATATAAATGAGGTCTATCCAAACGTTTATATTCATCCCAAAAACTTTCTAGTTCTTTATTTGCATATTCCTTTATTTGGGCAAGCGTTGGCATATTATATACTAATTTACCATTCTTAATAACGTCCACTTGAAGAGATCTTAATTCGTAATTTTCAAAAGTAATTTTCTTCCATCTTTCAGTCGGGTGAGTTAAAACTAATGGTTTAGTTTGATCAACTTTTTCCCCTCTAAGGAAAATAAAGTCAGCCTCTGCCTTTCCTGTAGTTTTATCATAAACCCTATAAATATCCTTAAATCCTGGGTTTGTTATCTTTGCGGTATTGTTCGATAGTTTAATTTTAGGTGTAACGTTGCCGTGTTTATCTATAATTGCAGCAAGCTTATAAACGCCACCAAGAGCAGGCATATCTGCACTTGTAATGAGTTTAGTTCCAACACCCCACAAATTAATTTTTGCGCCTTGATTTTTAAGGGAATTTATAGAATACTCATCAAGATCGCCAGAAGCACAAATTATAGTATCGCTATGCCCTGCATCATCAAGCATTTGTCTTGCTTTTTTGGATAAATAAGCAAGGTCGCCAGAGTCAAGCCTAATACCTTTTGGTTTATAACCATTTTCTTTTAGATGGTCAAAGACTTTTATAGCGTTTGGCACTCCACTTTTTAGCGTATCAAACGTGTCAACTAAAAACAAAGAATTGTTTGGATATATTTTTGCATATTCATAAAAAGCCGTTAACTCATCACTAAAGTTCATTACCCAACTGTGTGCGTGCGTTCCTGCAACGGGAATTCCAAACATTTTTCCAGCAAGCACGTTTGAAGTAACTGCACAACCACCAATTACAGCCGCTCTTGCGCCATAGATACCGGCATCAGGCGCTTGCGCACGGCGCAATCCAAATTCCATAACCGTGTCACCATTAGCCGCATAGCAAATTTTAGCGGCCTTGGTTGCAATAAGTGTTTGGAAGTTCATCATATTTAAAATCGCAGTCTCTATTAATTGCGCTTGCAAAATAGGTGCTTTAACGGTTAAAATAGGTTCTCCCGGAAAAACCACCGTTCCTTCTGGAACGGCGTAAACGTCACCAGTAAACTTAAAATCTCTTAAATAATCTAAAAACTCTTCACCAAAAACGTTTAGACTTTTTAAGTATTCTATTTCCTCTTCTGCAAAATGCAAATTTAGAATATAGTCAACAACTTGTTCTAAACCACAAGCAAGAGAATAGGTAATCATTTCATTTTGACGAAAAAACACATCAAAAACAGCAATCTCTTCGTCACGTTCGTGATGCAGATAGCCATTCATCATTGTAAGTTGATATAAATCAGTTAATAACGTCAAATTTCTTTGGCAAGACATAAATGTTTATATTAGCGATACAAAATTAAATTTTTATTAAAAAATCAACTTTGCGCTACCTCTCCATTATTTTTATCATAGTATAACACAAATATTATATTTTGTAAATCTAATTTTATTATTTATATATATACAAGCGATTTATTTTCAACAAAAAATGCACTCGCAAAAATTTGCAAGTGCATTTATAGTTATGTAGCTAAATTATATTTCAACGTCTATTTTCTTTATTAAATTCACTATAGATTTAGCCATTTCTTCATTTTTATCGTTGTCACCACTTTCAATCATAACTCTTATTTTAGGTTCTGTTCCAGATGCACGAATCATAATTCTTCCCTTTCCATCAAGTTCGTTGTTATATTTAGAAATAGTGTTAAGCAATGTTTCGTTATTCATAATTCTAAACTTATCTTCAACCACAACGTTTTTGTTTGACTGTGGATATAGTGCGATATTAAGCGCTGAAGACATTGTTTGCTTTTCGTTTATAAGCATGTTTGCAACAAAAATGGCAGTCAAAATTCCGTCACCTGTCGTGGCATAATCTTTTAATATTACGTGGCCACTTTGTTCTCCACCGATTGACAAACCTTTTTCAACAAGTTTTGCAAGAACGTATTTATCACCGATATCCGTTCTAATAAAATCAATTCCGTTTCTCTTCAGCTCTTCTTCAATAGCCATATTAGTATGGCTTGTTCCAACTGCGGTGTCTTTATTTAACTTTCCGATTTTTTTAAGATATTTTGCAATTCCACAAATAAGTTTATCCCCGTCTATAATATCGCCTTTTTCATCAACACCGATAACTCTATCAGCATCTCCGTCGAAAGCAAAACCCATATCTGCCTTATATCTAAATATTCTTTTCTTAAGATTTTCGGGATAAAGAGCACCACAATTTTCATTAATTTTCAACCCGTCGTTAACGCAATTTGCAGCAATAACGTTTGCACCGAGTTTACGGAAAACTTCCGGCGCAATTCTATTTGCAGCACCATACGCACCGTCAAGCACGATAGTTAAGCCCTCAAGCGAGTTTTCACTGCAAGAAATTAAATAATCTCTATACAATTTCGTTAAAGTAAAATCCTGAACGTAAGTTCCTATATGTGGAAAATCGTTAATTTTTTTCTTAATAAAACAGCGCTCTATTCTCTCTTCTTCTTTATCACAAAGTTTATAGCCATTGTTATCAAAAACTTTAATTCCGTTATATTCGCCACTGTTATGAGATGCACTTATAACTATGCCGTAATCAGCACAGAGCGTCCTTGTTAAATAAGCAACACCAGCCGTTGGAATAACCCCAACGTCAATAACGTTTGCGCCACCACTCATTGCACCGCTTGCTAAACTTAAAGCAAGATAGGTATTAGAAACACGCGTGTCTGCGCCTATAATAATCTTTGGATTTTCTTTTAATATTGATAGCGCATTGCCGATTTTGTAAGCAATATCTTGCGTTAAATCTTCATTTACCCTTCCACGAAGTCCATCCGTTCCAAAAAATATCCCCATATTTTCTCCTATTTATATTCTTTTAAGT
>JAZRMS010000229.1:0-1898 GCA_045647825.1 Christensenellaceae bacterium | reverse complement strand
AAGTTCTTTAAGTCTGTTCCAAAAATGCAAGAAGCAACGGCTATTGCAAAAGCAGCAGCGCCAGACCTTGCTCTTGACGGCGAATTCCAATTCGACGCGGCAGTTGCTCCAGAAGTTGGCAAGTTGAAAGCACCTGATTCTCCTGTTGCAGGAAACGCAAACGTTTTCGTTTTCCCAAATATCAACGCTGGTAATATCGGTTATAAAATTGCACAACGTTTTGGTGGTTACATGGCTTTAGGCCCAATTTGCCAAGGCTTTGCAAAACCAATCAACGACTTATCTCGTGGTTGCAATACTGACGACGTTATCGCAGTTATCGCTATAACTGCTCTTCAAGCAAAATAATAAAAAGGAAGTATTAATAATGAAAATTCTAGTTATCAACGCAGGTAGTTCATCACTCAAATATCAGCTTATCGACATGGCTGATGAAAGCGTTATATTAAAAGGTCTTTGCGAAAGAATTACTTTCGCTGGCGGACAATTAACTCAAAAAACTTTTGACGGCAGAGAATGCGTTATAAAGCAAGACATGCCTTCTCATAAAGAAGCAATGGAACTCGTTTTGAAAGCTATGCTTGATGCAGAAAAGGGTGCACTTAAATCTGTTGATGAAATCAGCGCAGTTGGTCACCGTGTTCTTCACTCTGCAGAAGACTTCAAAGAGTCTGTTGTTATTGACGACGAAGTTATTAGAATTTGCGAAAAGAACGCTGTGTTTGGACCTTTACATATGCCAGGCAATATCGCTTGTATAAAGAGTTGTCGTGAAGTTATGCCAGGCGTTCCTATGGTTGCAGTATTCGATACCACTTTCCACTCAACCATGCCTGCTAAAGCTTATATGTATGGTATTCCTTACGAAGTGTATGATGAATACAAAATTAGAAAGTATGGTTTCCACGGAACTTCTCACAAGTTCGTTAGCGAAGAAACTATCAAACTTTTGGGAAATAAAGAATCAAAGATTATCGTTTGCCACCTTGGTAACGGCTCTTCTATTTCTGCTGTTAAAGACGGCAAGTGCCAAGATACTTCAATGGGCTTTACTCCGCTTGAAGGTTTGGTAATGGGAACTCGTAGTGGTGACATTGACCCAGCAGCAGTTGACTATTTGAGAGAAAAACTAAATCTTAAACCAGAAGAAGTTGTAAACTATCTCAACAAAAAGTGCGGTGTACTTGGCGTTAGTGGAATTTCTAGTGACCTTCGCGACCTTGAAGCTGCAACTGCACAAGGCAACGAAAGAGCACTTTTAGCTCTTGAAATGCTTGCTTATAGAGTAAGAAAATACGTTGGTAGCTACATTGCTGTTTTAGGTGGTGTTGATGCAGTAGTATTTACCGGTGGTATCGGCGAACACTCTCCAAGAATCCGTCGTTTGGTTATGGAAAACATGGAATTCTGCGGTGCTAAATTCGACAACGCAAAGAACGAAAGTTACGATAACGGTATCGGCTACTTGAACACCGAAGATTCTAAAGTAAAGATTATCGTTCTTCCAACCAACGAAGAACTTTCTATCGCAAGAGAAACCAAAACTCTCACCGCGAAGTAATTTTAGGTTAGAAAAGCAGTATAACTAATAAATAAAGTTAAAAAAATAGTTGACATCCTTTTTCAAATAGTATATACTTGTATGGCTGTCACTTTAAGGGGTAGTATGATTATTGACCTTAAAAAGATTAAAAGAAGCGGTAAAGAAAGTCAAGATTTCTTCTTTTTATACGCTCCAAAAACCGAAACGCTTGATATTCCGGGCGCAGAGTTTAAGGAAGAAGTAAAGGTAAACGGAACGGTCACTTTAACGGGTGAGCACTCTGCGTTTATCGAAGGGGAAGTGGTTTTCACTATCGTTGCTGACTGCACCAGATGTTTAACGCGAACGGAACAAG
>JAZRMS010000228.1:0-3885 GCA_045647825.1 Christensenellaceae bacterium | reverse complement strand
CACTTTTCATAATCAATAACTGCAAGGTTATCTACCATAGAAATTGCACCGTTAGGGCAGTTTTTAGCACATAGTCCACAACCGATACAACCAACCATACAAGTATTAACAACTTCCTTGCCTTTGCAGTTTGAAGAACATGCAACGTAAACTTTTGCGTCGGTAGGTATAAGTTCAATAAGGTTTTTAGGGCATTTTTTAACGCAAGCACCACAAGAAGTGCAAAGGCGTTTGTCAACCACAGCAGCACCATCTACTAGCGAAACGCCACCGTTTGTGCATGCAACAACGCAAGAGCCACCGCCAAGACAAGCGGAAGAGCAAAGTTTTCTTCCTTCAATAATAGATGCTTGAACTGTGCAATCTTTAATGCCAACGTAATCAAACTTATCTTTGCAGTTTGTTCCACCAGCACATTTAACTACTGCAAAAGTTTTTGGTGCAGCGGTAAAAGGAACGTCTAAAATTTTTGCAATTATTTCTTTTGCTTCGCAAGGGGTTGCACCACAATCGTTTATGGTTGCCTTGCCTTCAACCAAAGCTTTTGCAAAGTCAGCACAACCTGCATAACCACATCCACCGCAGTTTGCACCAGCCAAGTTTTCTGATATTTCAGAAACCCTTTGGTCTTCCTTAACAGCGCATAGTTTAGAAACTAAAACGATTAAAGAAGCAAAGACTATTGCAAGAACGGCAACGATTGCTATAACTATTAATATTGAGGTAACGTTAATTTCTCTTAAAAGTAAATAATTCATAATACAACCTCTCTAAATAAGCGCGAAGACGTAGAATGCCATTGCGATAAAGCAAGCCAAAATCATAGCGATAGGGAAACCTTTGAGATGTTTGTTGATAGGTAAACGGCTTACTTTTTCTCTTAAACCACTCATTATAACGATTGAAAGAGTAAAGCCAAGTCCAGCAAACAAACCGTATAAAACAGCAAATCCCATATTCATACTAGACTCTGCAATTTTTATTAAATCTGCGATTTGCGCGCTGTCGATAACAAGCTCTGCAACACCAAGAACGGCGCAGTTGGTCGTTATTAGTGGCAAATAAATACCCATTGCATTGTATAGCGCAGGAGAAAATTTCTTTAACGCCATTTCAATCATTTGAACGATTGAAGCAATAATGAAAATAAACACGATAATTTCCATATATTCAATTCCAAGAGGAACTAGAATAAAGGTGTAAATAGGGTATGTGATAAGACAAGTTATAGTCATAACAAACGTAACTGCCAAGCCCATACCAAGCGCGCTCTTAAAGTCTTTAGAAACGCCAAGGAAAGGGCAAATTCCTAGGAATTGAGCTACAACGAAGTTGTTGATAAATACCGCAGAAACGATAATCGCAATAAATTCAGCCATATTATTTTTCCTCCTCTGCAGTTAAGTTTTCAGTTGGTTTTTGGTTTTCTTTTTCAAAGCTCTTAATTTTTTTCTTTTTCTCAATGGTGTTAAAAATCAAACTAAACAATGCAACGAACAATGCAAAAGTGAAGAATGCACCTGCGCTTGAAGAAAAGAAACCGATTTGGAAATCCCAAAGCTTAACGCCGAAAATAGCACCACTGCCAAGAATTTCTCTAAATGCACCCATAAGAGTTAACGCAAGGGCAAAACCAAGTCCCATAAATAGTCCGTCTGCCGCAGAAGCGATAACGCCGTTTTTACTTGCAAAACTCTCTGCTCTTGCAAGGATTAAACAGTTAACAACTATAAGTGGGAGATAAAGTCCTAGCGACGCGTAAAGGTCGGGGAGTGCATAGTCGAGCAACAATCTAACGATGGTAACGAAAGTTGCGATAATCAAAACGAAAGCAGGAATTCTAACTTGTTTTGGAATAAGGTTTCTTAATGCAGAGATAAACACGTTACTGCAAATAAGAACGAAGGTTACTGCAATGCCCATATAAATACCGTTCATTGCCATAGTCGTAAGCGCTAGGGTAGGGCAAGTGCCAAGAACAAGCTTTAATACGGGGTTAGAAGTAATCAAGCCTTCTTTAGCTAATTTTTTGAAATTAGTTTTCATTAGTTGATACCTCCCAAATATTTTAAAACACAGTTTACGGCATTGTTCCCAGCGTTTGCAGAATAGGTTGCACCGCTAACGGGGTTAGAAAATTCACCGCTACCAGACGTTGTAAAGAATAGTCCGTTTTTATAAGCATCTGTCACGTCAACAAGGAATTTTCCGTAGTAATTAGAATCTAGTTTGCTCATAAGCGTTTGTTTGTCGTAATTTTCAAGCAAAACTTTTTCAATGGTCAATCTGTCGTTTTGGCTAGAAACTTGAACCCAAACGGTTATCGTTCCACCTTTATAACCTTTATATCCCGTTGATTGAAAGAGAAGATCTGTGCCGATTTGATAAATCTTGTTAATTCTTCCGTCTTCTGAAATAATCAACGCTTTTTCTTGATCTGAAAGTGTGTCGTCGTTAAATTCTTGGTTATCAATGTCAAATATAGTAGTAAATTCAACGCTTTGACCATAAACTTTTTGGATAGCTCTTTTAGTTCTTTCTTCTGGAGAAACGTAAAGAAGGTCGTTTAATAGGGCAAGAATTCCACCAAAAATAACTGTTAAGGAAAGCAAAAGTGCCGTGCACCTAAAGAAAGTGCTTTTAAAGAAATTCATTATTTGCCCTCCTTTACCTTTTTAGGTTTACTAAATCCAAAAGGTTTGTTTATAACGAATTTATCAATTAGTGGAACTACTAAATTCATTAAAAGTATTGCAAAAGAAACAACTTCCATTTTAGTAGCCATACGAAGTCCTGCCGTCAAAAGTCCCAAACATATAAAATATATAACGTTTCCTATTGTGGTGTTTGGGGTAGTGGTGTAGTCTGTTGCCATAAAGATTGCACCAAGAATTAATCCGCCAGAAAGAATAGTTGGCAAGAAATAAGAAATATCGCCAAACAATATGCAAGAGAATAAACCTGTTACACCGATATAAATGATAGGATATAATATGTTTATAATTCTTTCAAAAGCGAGATAAACGCCACCCAAAATCAAAGCCACTTTACAAGTTTCGCCAATGCAACCTGCAACGCCCGTGCCAAGTAAAAGGTCAAGGCTGTTAAGGTTTGCAAGTGAGCCGTCGAATATCGTGCCTATAACCGTTGCACCCGTTTCAACCGTTGTGCCAAAAACAGATGCGATAGAAGGAACAACCCACGCGCCAACAACAGTTTGGAAAGAAATAAAAATAAAAATTCTTCCCGTAATTGCAGGGTTAACAAGGTTTTTGCCCGTTCCACCAAAAAGCATTTTTACAACGATAATTGCAAAAGCGCTACCAAAGATAGGGGTGTAAACAGGGTAATTCGTGCCGATACACATACCTATAAGCAATCCCGTTACAACAGAAGAGAAATCGAATTGACGGTTAATTTCTTTCAAAGGTTTTTTGCAAATAAGAAGGTATATGTATTCACTTGCAACTGCGCTCAAAACGCTTAATGCTAAAATGATAGCAGCGGTTAATCCAAAATATACGATACCCATTATTGCAGATGGAAGAAGAGCAATTGCAACGCGTACCATAATTTGTCTAGTGGTTTTTGGACTTCTTACGTGTGGAGAAGAAGAGTATGTAAAGAGTTTATTTTCCATTTTTTTTCATCTCCTTAATTTTTGCTTTAGCTAGTGAAATAGTTTGAACAAGTGGGCGTTTAGCAGGGCAGTTGTAAGCGCAAGAGAAGTCGGATCGTAGCCATGTCGTTCTGTGGGCCAAGGGGTTGGAGAGATATTTTGTCTTCCTAAGACCGCTTTGGCCTCCGACTTCCATTTTTTTTCATCTCCTTAATTTTTGCTTTAGCTAGTGAAATAGTTTGAACAAGTGGGCGTTTAGCAGGGCA
>JAZRMS010000227.1:0-9481 GCA_045647825.1 Christensenellaceae bacterium | reverse complement strand
CGTTTTTAAGGTTTAGCGCTGAAAGAATTTCCTTTGCGGCAATTACTTCCCTTTCGGTGTCGGCAGAAAGGCTAACACGCAAAGTATCGCCTATGCCTTTTAGCAAAAGCGCGCCTATGCCTATTGAATTTTTAACAACGCCCGAATATTCCGTTCCCGCTTCGGTAACCCCTAGGTGCAATGGATAATCGGTCTTTTTTGCTATGTATTCATACGCCTTTATCATAAGCTTAACGTCAGATGCCTTAACCGATATCACTATATCGTTAACCCCGTGCTTTTCTAAAATGGCAACGTTTTTTAGCGCGCTTTCGCCAAGCGAAATTTCGTTTTTCCCGTATTTAAGCAAAAACTCTTTATCAATACTCCCCGTGTTAGAACCAACGCGAACGGGGATTTTTGCAGAGCGCAATGCATCTGCAACCATTTTAACCTTGTCTTCTCCACCGATATTACCTGGGTTAATTCTTATCTTATCAGCACCGCCTTCAATAGATGCTAAAGCAAGCTTATAATCAAAATGAATATCTGCAACAAGTGGAATATCCACCTTTGAACGGACTTTAGAAAAGGCTTTTGCATCATCTAAATCGGTCACCGAATAACGCATAATATCACAGCCTGCGTTCTTTAATAATTGACATTCTTCTATGGCAATATCAACGTTTGAAATCTTGTGGGTGGACATTGATTGTATTTTAACCGTTTCTTCGCCACCTATAAATAAATTACCTATTTTTACTTTCTTACTCATAGCAATTATTATAACACACACCAGCGCGCTTGTAAAGATAAATTTTGTTAAAGGTTAAAGTTTATTAATAACCTGCCCTTGCAGCATACATATACAAAATGTTTTGATAGTAATAATCAAGATAGATAGGCAAATCCTTATCCGTATTAAAATCCCTATACGCCGTGCCTGCTTCTAGAGTGTCGTAATACCCACAAACGCACCTTATAACGTCCTCGTAATACCCCATTTCGGTAAGTTGGTCGGTCGTGTAATCTTTCACGTTTATTTCTAGATATTTAACCCTTAAATTTGCATTGATTTGCTTTATAGAGTTTAGATATCTCTTCTCTTTTTCATCTTGTGCGTTATTGTATTTTTCCACTTCTCTGCAAATCTTTTGATAATCTGCTTTTAGTTTTTCGCAAATTTCTTCCACGTCTTTATTGTGCGCTTGATTAAAATACTCATCAGCCTGTTCTAGCGCAACGTTATAAGCGTTTAGAGAAGAAGTATATTCGGTTTTTTCTGCATTTGACTTTTCAATCAATGCTGAAAGCTTGTTTGCTTTTTCTAATTCCATCTCTGCAACTTTGTTATCAATTACACCAGAAGACACAAGCCCCCTTTTTTGCGCCTGAATTATAACGTTTGAAATAGCTTGATTATATGCTTGATTTGTTTTTTCTGTTACTATCGACAAATCTAAATCTACTCTTTCTATTTTTCCGTTTAGTTTTGCTATTTCCGCTTTAAGTTTTTCTTTATATTCGTTTTTTTCTCTTTCCCTTTCGCCAGCATTAAAACGTGAGGCGCGCGCTAAAATTTCCGTTTCAGTTGGCATTTGATATTCAATCCTATTAAGCTCTAACGGCTGTAATTCTATTGACTGAAATCCTTCTTTTTTACTTCTATAAAAATTAAAAATATCACGAAGAATGTTTTTCATTTGTTCTTTAGTAGTTGGCAAATTAAATTCCATAATTTTCTCCTTTTAATAATAACTAACCGATAGCGCATCTAAACTAAACTCACTATTTGAAAGCACCTTAATTTTAAACGTTTTTGAGCGAAGGTTGGTTTTTTTAGTGAAAAATCCTTGATTAAATCTAAAAATCTTTTGACCATAATCAGTCACTATTGCCAAATCCACTTGCCCCTGCACGCGCACGGATAAACTTGTTATGGTTTTTTCATCAGGGTTATCAAAATCTAAAGCTTTACTTTCCCATAAAAAATCACCCATTGAGTTGCCCGTTTCACCAAGTCTATAAATTTGCCCGTCAACAACGAAAACGCCTTCGTCTGCAACCGAAGTGATCTGTCCTATAAAAGTGCTTTCCGCTTGATTTTCTATATCTATCACCGAAACGAAATTGTCTTGATTGCCGTTAAAAGTGTATTGCAAGATATATTTACCCCCCATAGCACCGCAATAAAGGACTTCTGCACCATTAAAGCCAGCAATGGTTTTTATATCTTTAAGTGTTCCTTGACTAAAAGCACAAAGGGTTTTTCCATTTATAAAACATATCTTGTTCCCCACTTTTTTTACAGAATTTGGTTTGACTTCTAATGACGGCGTGCTTATTGCTTCAACCTTATAATCAATAGGTTCTCCAAGTGCGTTTATTTTAATTATTGCTTTTTGGCACACAACAAAAAGTTCTTTTCCTTGAGCTATCAATTCCAAAACGTTTCCGGCGTGTTTGGGCATTGTTATCACGTTTAGCGCGTCAAACGCAGAAGAGAACTTAACCTTTTCCAACTTTTCAAACATAATCTTGTTGTCAATGCCTATAAAAAACAAATCGCCAAGTCTTGTTGCGCATTGAAAAGTTGGCACTTTTGCCGTCCACGTTGTTTTGCCATTAAAAAATACCGTGTCGTCTTTTCCCATCAACAACAAAGAAGGCTCTTCGTTTTGATTAAATTCCACAACCTTTCTTTTTCCGCTAGAATATCTAGCACACAACACGAAAATACCGTCATTATCAATATACACACCACCGTCTTCTGTTAAAACAATCGTTCTATTACCCATATTACAAGCATAATAAGGCACTATCGTTTTTGCTAAAATGCTAACCCTTTTTAATTTTTCACCATTTTTTATATAATTCTTGCCAACACAGGCGTTGTTAGACGTATCAGTATGTAATAGAAAATCGTTTATCTTATAACTTTTTTTGTTTATGTTTACCTTTTCTATACATTTCATTACAACCATCTCCTAGTCTTTAAGCTAGCGTTTTTGGGTAGCAAAAGTTCTTCAAGCGCGCAAACGTATCTTTTATGCCACATAACTGCTTGATCAAAATTAGCCTCAACAATGCAAGCCTCTGCGCAAACGCCATACGCCAACACGCGCGAAGGCACAACCCTTTCTTCATAAGGAAAAGCGTCCTCTATTCCCAAATCTCTTGGCAAATATTCGTATTCGACAACCACCTTTCTATCCACCGCTATATACTCTGGATATTGATTATAATTTACGTTATTACCATATCCGTCGCTAACGCTAACGACTTTTAGTGGATTATTCTTAAATTCTGAAAAATATACTTTACCTTGAGTGGGAATTATTTCTTCACTACACGTTAACGGAACGTAAGACGTGGCTAGTTCGCTTATTACTAGATTTACTAATTTTGTCATTGTGTCTATGGTGGACAAAGTGTCCTCGCCCGCAGTTAACTGCCCGTCGCTTTCAAGGTAACCCACAACGTCTTCTCTGCCAAGCATAAGCGCAGTTAGTTTTACAACGTCTTTTATTTTCATTTTCTTTCTCCTAAATTATAATTTAAGAGCCAAGCCTTTCGGCTCGGCTCTCTTTTAATTACGCTTCAGTAATGCCAGCTAGCATGCCTTGTCCACATGGGCAAGAACAAAGTAGTTCTGCATACTTAACAAGCGTTGCAGTATAAACGGGTTTACCAGGAATTTGCTTTAACACCTTTCCATCGTCCCCTTCAAGCCATTGCCAGTCGCAAAGTTGATGAAGTGCAAAATGATCGGTATTTAAGAAATACATAGTTCCTTTAGGGCAGAATTTATCTACTACGATAGGAATTCCGTTATAGCTTATCGCCTTAAATCCACCTTGCAACTCTACCGTGTTGACAAAGCGCTTGTTTTCTGCAAAAAGTTTCATAAGCGCTCTTCTTACGCCCCAAGAGCAAATAATCAAATTTGTTTGACTTCCACTCTTTTCTTCAATGTCATCAAGCATCTTTTGAATTTTCTCTTCGGTAATTGCGCCGGTGTTTTTGGTGATTGATGGGTTCATCCAATCGTTTGAGTATTTTTCAACGCCATATAGTTCATATCTTTCTTCATCAAAAATAGCGCCAAGCCCTGTGATTTCTTTGTTCTTTGAACCTTGCATTACGATATATCCACTTTCAGTAGCCCCTGATTCAATCATTTTATCAATACGAATAACGTTATTGCTTTTCTCTACGGCGTTAATTCTTGCGCCACCTACTACTAGGGTGTTGTTTTTGTCGTAAACGTCGATATACATTCCTTCAAAAACATTATTAAAGTTGTCTATAATAAGAGAATCGTCTAGTGCCCCGTCGTAATTTGCAATTTTTCCGTCACCGGTGCCGAAAAGCATTCTATTGAAATTGTAAACTGAAGATTTAATAAGTCCATCCATTTCTGCGTTAAGTAGACTTACAAACGCACCGCTGTTGTTTTCAGATGCTCTAATAGCCTTGTCTGAAATTTCAATTACGCCATAAAGGTTTTTAAGAGTGCTAGTTAGTTGCAAATATTTGTTGCCGTCTGCCTTTGGCAAATTGCCGTCTTCAGTACCTGCGCCCACACCACCATTAAGTCCGTGGATTACTAGTTTTTTTACGTCTTTACCAAAAACGTCTTCCGTGCTTTTTTCAATTGATGCCAAAAACGCATTTGCGTTGTTATTAAGTTGTTCGGTAATCACGTCTAGATATACCGTTTTTAACGCGTTATCCGCGTTGGTTAAATTTACTGCCATAATTTCTCCTTATCTATTATTAAAAATTTCGTTTGCAAGCTCTCCCGCTTGCTTTATTGTTTTTGGGCGGTTTATGGGCGTCTTTACGCTAACCCCCTCTCCGCCAAGAACGACTGCCGTTTGCTTTTTCCCGATAGTTTTACTCAAATACTCTTTAAGGATTTCTAATTTTTCCTCTTCGGTTATATCTTTTTGTTTTGCCATCTGTTCATTTTCTTGTTCGGTCGGGAGATTTTTTCTTTCTTTTTCCGCCAAACTAATAGCGCTTTCAAGTTCTTTTAGTTTCTGACAGCGTTTGGTAAATTCAGATTCCAAAGAATTATAAGCGTTTAGCAATGCACTAACGTCCTTAAACTTCCCTAATGAGACCTCTGTCTTTAATTCGCCCTTATTAATTTCTGCCTCCGCAGGTTGCGCTCTCACTTCGGTTTGTTCATTTTTAAGTTGTTCCATATTTTATTTACTCCTATTTTCTATTCTTGTTTTATGTTCTTTTATATGTTCGTTAAACCTAATCTTTTGCTCTTCTGTTAGAGAACGATATTCACTCAAAACGTATCTAATATGTTCGTCAACGTGAATACCGTCGTCATCTATTTCTTCCACTAAAAGCATTTCTCTTTTTAACCTTTCGTTTTCTTCTTCGGCTTTTTCTTCGTGCAAGCGCGAAATTCCTTTTTGGTAATTAAGTTCTTTATATCCTAAAAGCGAAAGCACTTTTTCTTTTGTTGAAGGTCTTAATTTTCCGTCGGCATCAGCAAGCAATCCACTTTCATAAAGCTTAAACACCATATCTTTTTTCTGCCTATACGAAGACAACATTTCGTTTTCGCTCTCTAAATAAACGTCGTCTGAATTAACTGCTCTCTCATCTGCATAAGAAGTTCTTATTTTGTTCCCCACGTCTTGATAACGAATTAATCTAACGCCTTGTGTAAACTGCGCGTAAAGTCTTATCACTTGTCTAGAAAAACCTAAATACGCCCTTCTAATTTCTTCAACAGGTGCTACTAAACGCGAATTATCTTGCTCTACTAGGATTTCAAGAGCACTTCCACTAGCTAATTTTGCGTTGGTGTTACTTGCAGAAACGTCGCTTGTTCCACTTATCGAAACAAATTCGTTCATAAGTTTATCTTCTTCTTCGTTAAAATCGTTAGGCATACTTTTGTCCGCCATCATTTCTGGGGATTTTGCACCCTGCCTATACACTATAACCTTTCCTGGTGTCAACCCTTCTTCAACCAAATCATCAACGTCTATAGAGCCGTCTTCAACAGTCAAAACTCCCATAGAAAGTCTGTTCATAAACTCGTGTTTTCTGTTCTTCACGGCGTTAAAAGCGCGCTGTACGGGGATTAAGCGCTCAATTATGCTAGTTCCAAAAAAGTTGCCCGCGCTCCTTACTGAAACTTGTTTTACAAAAGGATAGTCTCTGCTTTTATTTTCCCCGTTAACGTATGGCAAACAATCTAGATACAACAATTTTCCACCGCCCACTACTATTAGCCTGCCGTTTGGGAAAAGTTCTGTTGGCTTTTCGTATTTCTCTATTACAACAACGGCATTTTTAATAATCTTGTCTTCTGTGCGATTTGAAAAATTGCCGTTTGGCTTTGAAAGATCGAATATACCCACGTCTTCTCCGTCTACGCTTACTCCATATTTCCTTTTAACGTCATCTACTAACATTGCTTTTGCGTGAATTATGCTTGCGCAATCGCAAATATCTTCTGCATATAAGTTATCTGGAAAAATTTCAAAGGGGGAAACTGCGACAATTTTGACTTCACCTTCGAATACTTCTTCACCGTCAATTTCGCCTATAATCTCTCCACCTTTATTATCCCAAACCACCTTATAAAAGCCTGTACCGCACACTTCACTCCAAGTGGTAACCCTTCTAACAACCCCGCTAACGTCCACTTTCTTAAACGCCGAAACCAACAACTTTTCGGCTACAGATGCTGCCAAAACGTCCTTATCGTCGTCAGTTTTTGGTCTAACGTAAACGGTTGGCGAAACCCTTGAAAATTTTGCAAGTCTTGATTCGATTATAGGGGCAATATGGTTATATACTTCTTTGCTTTGCCAGTAATAATCTTTGTCTTCTTCTACTAGTTCGCCACGACGATTAAAATCGCAATATTGATTACCCGACAAAAAGTTCATATTAAGTTCCCATTGTCTTTCTAGTTTAGTTCGTTCGCTTTGTCTTTTTTTGAAATCTTCTTCAACGCCCTTAACCAGGTCTTCTAAATATTTTTCGTTATTTTCTTCTTGTGCACCTAGCGTTAAACTATATTTATTTTTCAATTTTTTCTCCTTTTTTGCGTTCGCATTCTTTAAGCATTTCTAAAAGTCTAAATTTCTCTTTTTCTAGTTCTTCGTCGCTCATATTTTCCAAAACGAAGTCCTCTTCTTCAAGCAAAATCTTTAGTGCGGTTAGATCGGGTGGAATGTTTTTTTTGGTGACCTTTTTCTTTGAAAGTTTTATTTCGCCCTCTTCTCCACTAACGTATTCTTCAACCACTTCAGTAGCGTCGTAGCCTAGCGCTTTTTTAATTAGCGCATCTTTTAAATCTGCTTTGTTTGCAACCGTTTTCTTTTTACTTTTTTCTCTCATTCATAATTTTCCTGATTAGTCTTTCCTTGTCCTTTTCAATTAAAGTTTTTTGCTTTCTTGGGGGTAAGTTTTCAGGTTTTGTCATTAAATAGTATCGCAATTCGTCTAAAGCGTGGTCATCTGCCTTTATAGGCAAATCCCCGTCGCCCCACCTATATTTTTTAAGTTCTCTTATAAGGTTTACACAGTTTGGAAAAATATATATTTTAGGTTTTCCGTCGGTCACTTTTAAGTATTGCTTTACCCGTTGAATTCCACTAAACATATCCTTATTTACCCTTGGATTAACTGCAATTCCATACTCGTAAAATAGTTCCACGACACTTCTTAATGATGCTAGTGTTTTTTGATTTGCAGCAGAGTCGATAAGCGCCTCTATATTCCCCGATTTTCCCCTGTGCCAACCTAGCGAATTACTAATTTCAGTAATTCGCTTTGCGTGGTGCGAAACGTCTTTTCCCGCCTCAAAATGTTCTGCTATAACGTAAACGTTTCCGTCGTAGTCAACTGCATACCAATGTGCTGACAAGGGGTTGTTTAATCCTGGGTCAATAGAAATGGTATCTTGCCACTCTCTTGGTATATTAAAAGGCTCTTTTAGAACGTGAATATTTTCATCAAACTCCGGATACACCAACCCACTACTAGCTTTAAATCGCCCGTATCTTCTGCTTTCAAGTTGCTCATCTGTTAGCGCGTTTGTTAGCGCATCCACTTCTTCTTTATCTAGATACGGGTTATCTGCCCACTCCATAAACTCATACCAAATTTCAGGTGAATTTCCGCTGTTAAGATAAATCTCGTCGTGCACGAAGGTCAACCCCTTTAACGGGGTCATTGTTCCAAAAATTTCCCCCTTTTTATCCAAAACACGCATTCGGCACTCGTCGTAGATGTCTTTTGGTGGCTCTTCATCAAACCACACGAAATCAAGTGAACTTCCTTGAAATTTTTCTCTGCCTTGGTCGCACGACTTAAACCCAATAACCGATATCCCACCAAACACGTTTTTAACGCGTATTTGGTCTATTATCCCGTACTCTGGACTTTCCTTTTTTCCGCTTGACATTATAACGTCGTCTATCCAAGATTTCTTTAGATAACTCAAAACTTTTGCTTGCGCAACGTCCCTTTGCACTTGTTGTGACAAGGACACCACCCAGCCGAAAACCCCGTCCTTGTTTTTTCTATAAGGGTGAATTCCCCTAGCAAGATAAACCGTTTCAACAGCGCCACACTCTGTTTTCCCACTTCTATTACCGCCAAACACCCATCTGTTTTTCTTTAAGCATTTGTGAAAGGCAATTTGCTTTAAGTGCTTAATTTCCCCCGTGTTGTAATTAAGAAGTTTGTCGCACCCTTTTCTCTTTTTCTGTTCTTCTTCTATTCTTTTGATTTTTTCAATTATCTCGTCAACCACTTCTCGCCCCCTTGAAATCACCGCTATTGTAACACCACTTTTCGATTTGTAAAGGTGCTATATGTCAACAATTTTTTTGTTTTTATTTAACTAAATTTTTTGCAAAAATAGTTGATTATACATTATATATAGGCGATATTTCATAGACAATCAGTTGCATTGAATTTTTTTATGTGATATAATGTTTTAGGTTAATTAAGGCTTAAAAAAAGCCACTACAAAAACCTAGGAGAACATAAAATGGGTAAACAACGCGATATGATTAAAGGCATATCATTTCTAAACCCGGTTGACGTTGAAAGGGATTATTACCGCTACGTTACCGACTACGCAATTAGACATAATTACGACCATTTGCAACTTATAGGCCCTACTCACAACGACAGGGGTAATGCAGACGGTATGATTTATTTGCGCAAGTATTCTCAATTTAACGACCAAAAAGATACCAAGTATATCGATTACTGTCTTGACGTTGTTAACGAATGCACCAAGAAAGCGCACGAACACGGAATTAAAAACTACTACTGGCATCACGAACTAGACCTTCCTAACGGATTTAAGGAGGCTTTCCCAGAAACGCTTAACTCTGACGGGGATATCGAAGTAACCCACCCTATCGTTAAGGACTATCTTGCAAACAGAATTATCGATTTCTATCACGCATATCCTTATATGGACGGGCTTATTTTAACC
>JAZRMS010000226.1:0-1674 GCA_045647825.1 Christensenellaceae bacterium | reverse complement strand
GATAAACTGCGCAATACTGCGTTTCTGCTCGCACCTCGAAACTTCGATGACCAGACGGTCTATCTCATCTTCTCGGTGGAGCGAGCCTTGTCTTGCTCGTTTCTAACTCATTAAAATGGTTTGTGTTGATAAACGGTGTTTGGCGTTGTTTCTGCTTAGTGATTTGACTTCGATAACCAACAAGGTTAATCTCATCCCAAACACTTCGCGAGCCTAGCCAAACTTGTTTCTAACTCATTAAATAACTCGTTAAAAATAAGAGAATTCGGGTTAAGCGTCACGCTTACGAGCCTAGCCACGCTTGTTTCTAACTTGTAATTATTGGAGCAAAATAAAAAATCAAGAATAAAACTTTTAAATTTCCACATACTCGTGTTGGGAGGGAATTATGCTCAACTACGAAGATGGAACGGAAAAAATTCTTGCGCAAAAAGCGTGGGATATGTTTGAAAAAACGGGCGACATTTCTTATTACTTAGCGTATAAGAGAATGACCGTGGAGAAGAAAAATGGAAGAAAAACTTAGCGGAATCGTTTTAGGCTCTATAAACTTTGGGGAAAACGATAAAATTTTAAAAATTTTCACTCTTGAAAAGGGTGTTATTTCCGCTAAAATTAAAGGTGTTAAAAAGGCAGGCGCAAAGCTAAAATTTGCAGCCGAGCCTTTTTCTTTTGTCGAATTTGTTTTTTCTGTGCGCGGGGATTTTTACAGTGTTATCGGTGCAAGTTTGATAGATAGTTTTTATTCTGTTAGAGAAGATATAATAAAATTCTTTTGCGCTAGCACGGTCATAGAATTCGTTAAAAAATTCTATAAAGAAAACGTAGAGTCTTCTTCTGCTTTCGTTATAGCGCTTAACGCCTTGAAAAAGATAGCTTATGAAAGCGAGCCACTCATTAGTTTAGTAGAGAGTTTGGTGCTATTTATAAAAGATTCTGGCTATGCTTTGACCTTGGGTGGTTGCGAAGTTTGTGGAAAGGAAATAACAGAGCGCGCCTTTTTTGATTATAGAAGGGGTGGCTTTTTTTGCGAAGAGTGTTTCGACGGGATAGGAAGAGAGATTAGTTCAAGCACTCTTTCTGCGTTAAACGACGTGATGAATAGCAAGCAACCGCCTAGCGAAAACGTGGTTAAGGGGCTAAAACTTTTGCAGTATTATATAAAAGAAAGAGCAGAAGAGAATTTAACGTCGTTAGATGAACTAATTAAAATTTTATAATAAATTATAAAATAGTGCACTAAAAAAGTTGAAATAATATTTAATTTGTAGTAAAATACATAAGGCTATTTTTGAAAAAACATCATTCATATAAAATAAACGATTTAGGAGGAGTTTTTAGAATGAAATATGTTTATTTGTTCAGTGAAGGCGATGCGTCAATGCGCGAGCTTTTAGGGGGAAAGGGCGCAAACCTCGCAGAAATGACCAAGATTGGTCTTCCAGTTCCTCAAGGCTTTACCATTTCAACCGAAGCCTGCACCAAGTACTATGAAGACGGAAAGCAAATTAACGATTCTATCATGGCAGAAATCATGGAAAATATCGTTAAGATGGAAGAGATCACCGGCAAAAAGTTCGGCGACCTTGAAAACCCCTTGCTCGTATCCGTTCGTTCTGGCGCAAGTGCATCAATGCCTGGTATGGTGGACACCATCTTAAACCTTGGCTTAAA
>JAZRMS010000225.1:0-7417 GCA_045647825.1 Christensenellaceae bacterium | reverse complement strand
TGCATATTCTCGTCAATTTTTGTAATATCCATTTTGCCTTTTCTCCTTGACTTTTTTGCTCTTTTATCTTAAAATGTAACTATAAACATTTAGAGGTGTATTATGTATATTGATAAACTTGTTAACCTAAAAAATTATATTAAAGATGAAAAGCTACTTTCCGCTATTACTGATTTTATTGCTAACGGAAATACGATTGCATCTGGCAAGCATTCTCTTATCGGTGATTCGTTTGCAAACGTTATCGACTATGAGTCTAAAGCGTTTGAAACTGTAAAAATGGAAGCGCACAGAAAATATCTAGACGTTCAAGTGATTATTTCCGGCGAAGAAACCGTTCTAAAACAAGATATTGGCACAAATCCAGCAATAAGCGAATACAACGAAGATAAGGACGTTGCTTTCTACGCACCAAAAACCTTTGACAAGGCTCTTTTAACCGAAGGTACTTTTGGAATTATGTTCCCAGAAGATTTACATCAATGTGTTGCGGTAACTAGCCCTATCACCGTTAGAAAAATAGTATTCAAAATCCCCGTTGGTTTAATTTAATCAAATTAAAGGCGAAGATATAACAAGGTCTGCAGTTGCAACGTTGGTTGCAATAGGCACGTTATAAACGTTTGCTATTCTAAGTAGAGCCTTAACGTCTGGGTCGTGTGGTTGCGCTTGCAAGGGGTCACAGAAGAAAACGATAACGTCTATCTCCCCCTCTGCCGCTTTTGCGCCTATTTGTTGGTCACCACCTAGTGGACCTGACAAATAACCTTTCACAGCTAAACCCGTCGCTTCAGAAACGCGTTTAGAGGTCGTTCCCGTTCCACAAAGGCTATATTTAGAAAGAATATCTTTATTTTTTATTGCCCATTCTATAATTTCTTGTTTCTTGTTATCATGTGCAATGAGTGCAATAGTTTTAATTTTATTCATTAGTAAACTCCTATCAAGTATTTATTTTATCTTCAATTTTATTATACAATATTTATTAGTATAAAGTCAACAGCGACGGCATAAATTGCCGTCTCTGTTTTTATAAATTAACCACTAAAAATTACTTACACCTTAATTCAAGTCGCGTTGCAATTGCAACGCAAACAAAAAGAGAACACTTGTCGTGTTCTCTTTTTGTTTCTTGGTGCGAGCAAAGGGACTTGAACCCCCACGGTCTCCCACTAGATCCTAAGTCTAGCGCGTCTGCCAATTCCGCCATGCTCGCAAGCCCTATTATTGTAACACATATTTAAAAAAAACACAAACATTTTTCTTGTTAAAATAATAAAAGAGCGGAAATTTTCCGCTCTTTTTGTTTTTTATTGAATTTTAATAGGCTCTTGAGTATCTTCTCTCAAACTTTCTAGTATCATTTCTCTATGAACTTCACATCTAATACAGTTTTCTATAGCCTTTCTATACGGACCAGAAACTGCCGTGGGCACCATAATGTGCTTAAAGATATTTCCGTAGTAATACCATTTTTGCATTCCAACAGCTTCTTCATGGAATTTCTTTTGAACGAATTCAGGATCTTTTATTTCTTCTGAACGGCGATAATATCCGTCTAAAATTTCCTTGTTTTTAGAAAGTCTTATATATGCGTTCTCATATTGTTCGATAGGAATAAATTCAACCTTAAAGCCGTTTGCAACGTCAACAGAAACTAAAATGCTGTTTTCCCACCATTCGCAACGAACGTAATCAAAAAGGAAGTTGCCCATGCCGTAAACGATAGTACCGCCCTTATATTCTTCGCCAGCGCCAACGCAATGGGTGTGTTGACACATAACTAAGTCTGCACCCTTTTCAACGATTTTACGGCACACTCTTTGCAGTCTAGGCGTTGGATAACGATAGTGCTCTCTACCACCATGATAAAGTACTATGCAATAATCTACTTCTTTCTTTAGGTCTGCAATTTCATCTAAACTATCAAGTGGGTCAAATCCGTTTCCGCCCATGCCATAGTCCCTTGCCCAGCCGTATTCGTGTTCTGCACAAGCATAAACACCGATTTTCTTTCCGCAAACTTCAAAGATATAAGGTTTTGCAGCCTCTTCTTGAGTTAATCCACCACCAACGCGCGCTATTCCAGCGTCGTCAATGGTCTTTAAGGTCGAAACAAACCCTTGTTTACCTTGGTCCATTGAGTGATTATTAGCGAGGGCTAAAAGGTCAATTTTTAGCGCCTTATAGCCATTTATAGTATCTGGATTAGCAATTAGACAAGGACCAGATTTAACTAACGGAGTTTCTTCTCTAGTAAAAGGAACTTCTAAGTTTGCAATTCTAAAAGCAGCAGAATCCAGTATCTCTTTTAGTTCTTTACCAACTAGTTTTTCTACATCACCTGCAATAAAATCTTTCTCATTACTATAATGAGTTGGAACTAAATCCGCACCGATAATAATCTTCATTATATAGCCCCCTTTATTTCTTCATAGGTTTCGCCCAAGCACAGCCGTTATAATCGTCCAAGAAATGCTCTGCTCTCGTTTGAATAAAGAGTGTAACTTCTTCTCCCTTAAAACTAAATTGAGCAAAGAAATTTCCAAAATTCGTGTCTATAATATGAGTTCTGAGCAATAATTTTTGATCTTCAACCCACTCTAAAACAGCTTCGCAATCTTGCTCTCTATTTGCTGGAACACAGCTTTGCTTACCGTAATAATGAGTTTCTGGGAAGGTGCTTTGAACGAATTTACCCATGCCGAACTTAATTTGCTTTTCGCCACGTCTATTTTCAAAAGTAAGCGTTCCTTCGTCACCATTTATATCAAAGCGGAACCATTTCCAGCCCATATAGTTTTCGTTATCTTCTTCTGGCAAATAATAGGTCGTTCCATTAACAACTTTTTGATATTCTGAATATGGTGTGCCGTACATAGGACGCTTTAATCCCCCAGCAAGTTTTGCCTGCAACTTTTTATAAGCTTCACCTTCTTCCTTCTTTTCACCGATATTATCGTAAATAAGGTACTTTAGAGCGTCGTAAACGACCACGTCTTGATTGTCTACGCCTGCGCCTTGTGAGTCACCTTGGCACGCAAACAAGAAATTTTTGCCCATAAAACAGAAACATTGTTGAAGCCCCATTCCCCTAAAACAAGCAGCCTCTGGGGTTATCCACATAAGATAGCCGTAGCCACCGCACTTTAAAGGAGAGTAGTTGTTGGTAACGCAGTTAAATATTCTCTTGCTTGTAGCGAGTTCCATAAATTCTCTATCAATTAATTGTTCGCCGTTAACAAGACCTTTGTTTAATACCATTTCGCCAAATTTTGCAAAGTCACGAAGGGTAATAATAACACCGCTGCCACCCCAACTAACACCTTCTGCATTCTTTACGCACCAAACGTCTTTGCTAATGCCAAGCTTGTCTAAAAGTGGACGCATATAATCTAAAAATTCCATTCCCGTAACTTCTTTAATAGCCGCCGCCATAAGCTCCGCACCGCTATTATAAATAAATCTAGTTCCTGGTGGGCAATAGAATTTTGAGTTGTTAACGTTGTTTTTAATCCAAGTCCAAGGACTTTCTGGCTTAATCGTGTTGCCAGTATGACCTAAACTCATGGTTAACGCGTCGTGCACGGTGGTTTCTTTCATCCAGCGATGTGTATCGGTATGAATATAATTTTTGAGTAAATCCACGATTTTATCGGTAAGTTTCATAACCCCGTTGGTTATAGCGTATCCAACTGCCATTGCAACGAAAGTTTTGCTTGACGAATAAATTCTGTGCATAAAATTTTCGTCAAAAGGTTTAGCATAGCTTTCTGCTATTATATTTCCGTTGCGAGCCATAATAAAAGAGTGCATGTTTATTTTGTAATCTTCAACGATTTGTAAAAACTTTAGTATATTTTCAGAAGCAATGCCCTCCGACTCAGGGGACACAAAGTTTAAGTCTTTAATCATAATTATCTCTCCTTATTGTTTTTTCTAAAGAATTTGCAGGCGAAAAAACGCCTGCAAAAAATTATTCAACTTCAATAAAGATTGCTTGACCGATACCAAGTTTTTCTTTCAATACCGTGCCATCAAGCTTTCTTTCTACAAGTTTTCCTTTGTAGTAGAATTTAGCTTTTCCTGCAACTTCGCCAAGGTCTATTTCTAATGTAGTTGCTTTCTTATTATAAAGAATTTCTTCCTTAGTATTTCCAACGTTTTGCACCATATACATACTTGACTTTCCGTTTTTGAGTTCAGAAACCATTACTGGATATTTTGGTGTTTTAACGGAGATAGGAATATTTTTAACGTCAGATAAAAGCACTTTTTCTGTAGAATCTGAAATAGTTTGGTCCTTTCCTTCTGGGAAGAAGAAATATGCGTTGTCATAGTTATACTTAATGATAACAGGTTCAAACTCTTTAAGTTCTTTAAGAACTTTTTGAGTTGCATACCAAAGTCTAGTTTTAGTTCCGTCATAGTTAAGTAGTGAACCGCCGTCGATAATACCACCTGACCAAGTAGTTCTAAAATCTCTTTTAACTTTAGTAAAATAGGTAAAGAAAGAAATTTCCTTAAATCCAAGACCTACCGCCAAGTTCATTTGCCAATACATATCCTTTTCGGTAATCCTTCTCCATGCAACGTTTCCTTCAAGCCAACCAGGTTTTTGCTTGTTGGTTACGCACGCTTCTTGACAGAATGATTGAATTACTATACGTGATTCAATACCCATCTCCTTTGCAACGTTTGCAAATACTTGGAAGGTTGGAATAGTCCAAGGACTTAAAATATTTTCGCCACGGAAAGCATATTCGTCCGTCATAACATAATCAATGCCACTTTCTTTTACAAAATACTTTAGATAGTCTTCCATGTCCTTGTACATTGATTGCAAATGTTCAGGATCTGGTGCAATCCAAGGTTGCATAACCATATTCAAAAGATTGCATTGCAATTCCACGTTAGGAAGAAGTTTTTTAAGCGCTCTATAAACGTGTGCATACTCTTTCAAGTATTTAAACATAGGCTCGTCTTCCAACTGAATAGCGTAAAACACAGGATGATCACGATAAGGCTTTGTCATCTCATCTAGATAAGCCATAAGCTCTTCTTCACTCTTAAACTTTCCACCTTCACCAACAAGTAAAGGCTCTTTGCAAAGTTCTTTAAGTCTTCTATCTTCAACTATAACTCTATCGATACCAACTTTTTGGCAAATGTCTAAACATTTCTTGGTAGATGAGGTTTCCCACTCTTCTCCATTATAGCCGTTTTCGTGTTGAAGAAGGCACATGTTAAAGCCTATGTTTTTATATTCTTTATATCTTTTAACTGATCTAAAATCTTCGCCAAGGAAATATACTTGTCCGTCGTGATAGTATCCACCCCACGTAGGCGCGTTATAACCATAAAAATCAAAATGTTTTCTCATATTATTTTCTCCTTATTTAACCTCGATAAAGATTGCCTGTCCTCTTGCGAGTTTTTCTTTTATCACGCCGTTTTCAACCTTCTTTTCAACGAGCTTGCCCTTGTAGTAGAATTTTGCTTTAGAAGCAAGGTCGCCAAGGTTGATTTCGATTTCGGGAATTCTCTTTTTGTAAAGAGTTTCGTCAATGGGGTTTCCAACGTTTTGAATCATATACATTCTTGCGTCGCCGTTTTTCATTTCTGAAACTAAAATGGGGCACTTAGTAGCCTTAACTGAAATAGGAAGTGCAGAAACGTCTGAAATAACTGCCTCTTTGGTTGGATAATAATCTTCCTTTTTAGTTCCTTCTGGGAAGAAAAGGTAAGAATTATCGTAGTTATAGTTTATAATTACAGGTTCAAATTCCTTGAATTCCTTGATGATTTTTTGGGTTGCAAACCAAAGTTTTGTTCTCGTTCCGTCAAGGTTAACGAGTGCGCCACCGTCTATGCCGTCACTAACAGCTCTTTGAGTTCTGAGCGCCTTTCTTGCCTTGGTAAAGTAAGTAAAGTAAGAGAATTCTTTACAGCCCAAACCTAACGCCAAGTTCATTTGCCAATACATTTCCTTTCCAGTAATTCTTCTCCAGTGACAGCTACCTTCAACGTAATCGGGTTTTTCTCTATTAGGAACCATACCTTCTTGACAGAAAGATTGTAAAACCAAACGAAGTTCTACGCCCAAATCTCTACAAACGTTTGCAAGAACTTGGAAAGTAGGAATTGACCAGTGGCTTAAAACGTTGTTTCCACGGAAAGCATATTCGTCTGTCATAAGATAGTCGATACCGCTTTCTTTTTGGAAATAACGCAAATAATCTTCGTAATCTTTATGCATAGTTTGCAAATTATTAGGATCTGGTGCAATCCAAGTTGGTTGAACCATATTTAAAAGGTTGCATTGCATTTCCATTTTTGGGAAATTCTTTTTAATTAATCTATACGCTAGACCATAGTTCTTTAAATGCTTAAAGCTAGGTTCATCTTGAAGTTGAATAGCATAAAAAGCAGGGTGATCACGATAAATCTTGGTCATTTCATCAATAAAATCGATAAATTCTTTTTCGGTTTTGAATTTTCCGTTTTCGCCGATAAGAATTTCTTCTTGTGAAAGGTCTTTAATTCTCTTATCTTCTAAAATAACCTTTAAGCCAACCTTAGCGCAAATGTCCAAAACCTTCTTTGCTGAAGAAGTTTCCCACTTTTCGCCCTTATAGCTGTTGTCGTGTTGCAAAAGAGCCATGTTAAATCCCATAGATTTATATTCTTTATATCTCTTAACACTTCTATAATCTTCGCCTAAAGAATATTCAACGTCGTTAACGTAATACTTTCCGCAAGTTGGTGCGTTGTATCCGTAAAAATCAAAATGTTTTCTCATAATTTTTTCTCCTTATTCTAATTCTATAAAAATTGCTTGACCAATTCCTAGTTTTTCTTTTAGTACTGTGCCATCGAGCTTTCTATCAACTTGTTTTGCTTTATAATAGAACTTGGCTTTTTCTGCAAAATTGCCAAGGTCAATTTCGATAGTTGTTTTTCTCTTGTTATATAAAATTTCATCAACGGGATTTCCAGCATTTTGCACCATAAATATCCTAGAATTGCCCTTTCTCATTTCAGTAACAAAAACAGGATATTTTGGTGTTTTAACTGAAATTGGAAGATTTTTAACGTCTGAAATAATCGCGCTATTAGTGCAATCAAAATCTGTTTTTTCTTTACCATCTGGGAAGAAGAAATATCCGTTGTCGTATTGATAATCGATAATAACAGGCTCGAATTCCTTAAACTCTTTAATTATCTTTTGAGTAGAATACCATAATTTTGTTCTTGTTCCGTCAAAATTAACTAATGCACCACCATCAATGCCGTCAGTCCTTGATAAAAGTCCATTAAGATTCTTTCTAGCCTTGGTAAAATACGTAAAGAACGAAAAGGAAACTCCCTGCCGTTGCGGTGAGGTAATACGCGGAAAATTAACACCGCGTGAGTG
>JAZRMS010000224.1:0-2721 GCA_045647825.1 Christensenellaceae bacterium | reverse complement strand
TTTAGCACGATAAAGTGTTAAAGTCAACTATTTTTTTGCTTTGGGTTAATCTTTTTAAATAAAATGTTAAAAAGTAAAGAAAAAAGCTAACGAAATATCGTTAGCCTTTAATTTTCTTTATAAATTATTCACCCTTGAATGGTAATAAGTCAACCAATCTTGCGCGTTTGATAGCAGTTGCCAAAACTCTTTGGTGTTTTGCGCAAACGCCGGTCATACGGCGGGGAAGAATTTTTCCACCTTCGGTAATGTACTTCTTTAAGGTGTTGATATCTTTATAATCAATACCTTCTGCTTTGCTTTGGCAGAAAGCACATACTTTTTTACGTGGAGCTCTTTTAACAAATTTTTTGCCTTCTTTTGGTGCAGCAGCGCTTTCAGCAGCTGGTGCAGAAGTCATATTCATATTTTCTTCCATTTTTATTCTCCTTTATATCCTTGTGGCGCTATTCGCCTTTCTACTAGAAAGGAAGTTGATTGTCATCAATCGCTTCTAGTTGAGGACGTTCTCTTCTTGAACTAACAACAGGAACTTCGTCTTCCCCTTGAGCGCTCTTTGGCGTTAAAAACTCAACTTCGCTTGCAATAATGTCGGTAACGTTTCTCTTAATACCATCCTTATCTTCATACGAACGGGTTTGCAAACTACCTACTATTGCAACCTTATTTCCCTTCTTTAAATATTTGCCGCAGTTTTCTGCTCTTCCACGCCAAACGGTAATATTGAAAAAATCAGTTTCTCTCGTTCCGTCTGCATTTGCATACTCTCTAGATACGGCAATTGCAAACCTGCAAACCGCAACACCACTTGGGGTTTCGGCCAATTCAGGATCGCGGGTAAGATTACCTACTAAGATGACTTTGTTCATAAATCATTCTCCTACTTATCTTTTGGTTATGAGTCTTCTGATAATACCGTCTGTAATACCTGCGATACGTTTCATTTCGTCAACTAACGTTGCTGGCGCTTCGAAGGTCATCAAAACGTAAAATCCTTCTGACTTGTAGTTAATAGGGTATTGCAATTTCTTGTTTCCCCAACGTTCGGTTTTTTCTACTGCACCGCCGTTCTTATTAACCAAATCTTCGATTTTAGCAATGATACCATCTTTCGCTTCGTCAGTTAAAGACGCATCGAGGATATAAAGCATCTCGTATTTAGTCATATTTTTTACCTCCCGGACTTATTCGGCTTACCTTTTTTTAGTAAGCAAGGTTATATTCTTAAGGGAATTATCCCATAAGTTTAAATATAATAACAAAAATTTACTATTTTGTCAACGATTTTTACTAATTGTGACTTAATTAAATTTAAGCGCCAAGGGCATCGCTTAAAGATAAATTCCACAAAAATTCGTTTGCAGAACTCAAAATTCCCGCATCTATCAATTGACGCACTTTGGCGTTAGTTATAGAAGATGATATTCCGTTTCCTTTCAAGTCGCTTATCGACTTGTTTGAAATCTTGTAGTTTACTGCTCTTCCTTGGCCGGTTGTTTCATCACTTTCAAAACAGATCAAAAGCCAAATACCAGCATCACTAGAAATATAATAATCGCCGTTTTCCATATCTAACGTATAAACGCCCGTTGCTTGATTATATGAATATTTTGATTTATCGCCGTATCCCGTTGGCATAGTTTTAGTAAAGCAACTCTTTCCGTAAACGTCATAAAGTTTTAGCGTATCCATTGCAGAACCTATTTGCCCAACTTTAACGTCGTTATTTAATAGCGCTTGCAAAATAGGGTTGTCACTAGTTTCGCCTATCGCCGTTTTAAGATGAATGTTGTTAAAACTAAATCCACCACTAGTTTCGTCTTTTGAAAGCATATTAACCGTTATATCGTTAAAGGTAAATGCAGGATTGCCACCACTAAATGCTTCTACTAAAATGTTTTCCAACTTTTCGTTTGGCTCGCTTAACACTTTGTAAAGGTGAAGTTCACCCATAGAAAAACTACTTAAATCAGCAACCGTTATCAAAGAATAATCTTTGTGATAAACGTCTTCTAGAATATCTTTTAAGTGTTCGTCTGGTGTTTGCATTACCGTTCCTAGCATAACACCACTAACGTCAAAACTGCCCAAATCGGTAACCATTATTAGATTGTAATCTTTTTCGGTTGCATCTTCTAAAATTCTCTTTAAGTCTGCACTTGGCGAAGACAATACCGAAGAAAGATTTACAAAGTTAGTATCAAAGTCAGACAAATCTTTTACCGTTAAGTTCGCAGAAGTTTTTACGTTTGCACCCGTATACTCCTTTTTAGCGTTGATTGCCGTGCAAAGAAGATTATAGGTGGTAGCATTTTCTTCAACGTCTAGTATTTTAGAAAGAGTTATATAGTCACTATCAAAATCAGATAAATCTTTAACCGTTAAGTTTAGAGAAGTTCTTTCGCTTGCACCCGTATAACCCTTTTTAGCATTGATTGCAGAGCAAAGAAGATTATAGGTAGTAGCATTTTCAGTTGGATCTAACACTTTTGAAAGTTGAATAAAGTTGCTATCAAAATCTGCTAAATCTTTTACCGTTAAATTTGCAGAAGTTTTTGCATTTGCACCCGTATATCCCTTTTTAGCGTTGATTGCAGAGCAAATAAGATCATAAGTAGTTGCGTTTGCCGTTGGGTCTAACACTTTTGAAAGAGTTATAAAGTTGCTATCAAAGTCTGCTAAATCTTTTACGGTTAAGTTCGCAGAAGTTCTTTCGCTTGC
>JAZRMS010000223.1:0-2377 GCA_045647825.1 Christensenellaceae bacterium | reverse complement strand
ATAGAAGGGTATAGAGTGGCGGGAAAAACGGGAACGGCGCAAAAATATGAAAACGGTGTTATTGCTCATGGAAAATACGTTTCTTCTTTTGTAGGGTATTTTCCTGCAAATGATCCAAAATATCTTGCATTAGTTATTATTGATGAGCCTGTTGGACAATATTATGGTAGTACGGTTGCTGCACCGTATGCAAAACAAGTTTTTGAGGGAATAATAAAAGTTAAAAATTTAAAGCCTATAACGGCATAAGGTGAAAAATGAAGCTAGATCAATTAATCAAAAATTTACGTGTTGAAAAAATTATAGGAACTCTTGATTTGGATATTACGGACGTTAAAATTGACAGTAGAAGCGTTTGTAACGGTAATTTATTCGTGGCGTTAAAGGGTGTGGATAGCGACGGGGCTGATTATATTAGTCAAGCAGAAACGTACGGTGCTGTGGCGGTTGTAACCGAACGAGAATTGCAAACTCACCTAACTCAAATAATAGTTAAAAACGCTAGAAAAGAATTAAGTAATTTGGCAATTTCATTTTATAAAAACAAAAGTAAAAAAATAAAACTTATCGGCGTTATAGGAACTAACGGAAAGACCACAGTTTCACATATGATTTATAACGTTTTAAATAATGCGGGGATAAAGTGTGGTGTGATAGGAACTTTGGGTACTTTTTATCTTGATAAACAAGTTGAACAAGATTTAACCACGCCCGATCCACTAACGTTAAACAAAATGCTTTCTGATATGTATGACGAAGGGGTTAAGGTTGCCGTAATGGAAGTTTCTGCACACGCTATCTTTTGGGAAAAGGTTTATGGATTAGATTTTGAAGTTGGGATTTTTACTAATCTAACAAGAGATCATATAGATTTTTTTGAGAATATGCAAAATTATAAACAAGCAAAACTAAAATTCTTTAATGAAAATAAATGCAAATTTATAGTTTGCAATACGGATGACGATATGGGGATAGAAATTTCTTCTAAAAAGCAAAACGTTGTTACTTATGGTATTGATAATCCTGCTGACGTTTTTGCAATAGAAATAAAGGAAAGCAAAGGCAAAACTAGTTTTGTGATAAATCTTTTTGATTGTATTTATAACGTAAAAACGAATTTTATAGGCAAATTTAACGTTTCAAATGCGTTGGCGGCAACAACTACTTGTGCGCTTATGGGTGTAAAACCAAACAAGGTGATAGAAGGTATTGAAAAAACCAAAAGAGTAGAGGGCAGACTAGAATTAATCTATGAAAATGATTTTAAAGTTTATATTGACTATGCGCACACGCCAGATGGCATTGAAAAATCAATAAAAACACTAAAAAGTAGTTGTGAAGGGCGCTTAATCTGCGTGTTTGGTTGTGGTGGAAATAGGGATAAGGGAAAGAGAGAAATTATGGGTGAAATAAGTTCTAAATACGCTGATTTTACTATAGTAACATCAGATAATCCGCGTTTCGAAGAGCCTATGAGCATAATTAGAGAAATTGAAAAAGGAATTTTAAGGCAGGGAAAAAACTACGTTTTAATTGAGGATAGAGTAGATGCGATTGAATATGCGTTAAATATTGCGAAAAAAGGTGATGCTATTTTGATAGCGGGAAAAGGTAGTGAAAAATATCAAGAGGTTTTAGGTGTTAAAAAAATGTATAACGACAAGGAAACGATAATTGATTTAGTTGGGAGAAGAAAAAGTGATTAGAACGTTTTTGCCAGCGATAGTTTCTCTTTTTATAACCATTGTTTTAGGGGTGTTTACGATACCCCTATTAAAAAGACTAAAATTAGGACAACCTATATTAAAATACGTTGAAGCACACAAGGATAAGAACGGAACGCCAACTATGGGCGGTCTGTTTTTTATTATACCTTCTTGCTTGGTATTTTTAATTTGTCATGGCTTAAGTATAAGCGTTGCGTTAGTTAGTATGATTATAGGTTTCGCGTATATGTTGGTTGGGTTTATCGACGATTTTTTGAAAATTCGATATGCGCATAACGAAGGGCTAAAACCATACCAAAAGATAATTTTTCAATCATCAATTGCGCTTATTGCAGGTGTTTTTGCCTTTGTCAACGGGTTGTCTTCAATAAATTTACCGTTTATTTGTGAAAGCCTTGACTTGGGGTGGTGGATTATTCCGTTGGTTGCGTTTGTGTTTTTGGGAATGACGAATAGCGTTAACCTAACTGATGGTTTAGACGGACTTGCTTCTAGCGTAAGTTTAGTTTATCTAATAATTACAACCGTGTTAATTAGTTTGCAAATGGACAAACACGTTTCGTTAAACGAAGAAGAAAGTGAAGGGATTTTAACCTTAAGCGCTTGCCTTATAGGTGGAATAATGGGATTTTTGGTTTTTAATACCAGCA
>JAZRMS010000222.1:0-10309 GCA_045647825.1 Christensenellaceae bacterium | reverse complement strand
TGTTTTTTATAAACTTCTTCTCTTTCTATTATTGCAGTAATATTAAATTTTTCGTTATACTCTCTCAATAATAAGTAGTATTTTTCAAACTTTTCCTGTTTTTCTTTTGAAAGATTTATTTTGTAATTATTAAAAAGATTTTCCATAGTTTTTATTATATCACAAAGTAATCAAATATTCAATATTATTTATCCACACTTTTTTTAATAAACGTTTATAATTTTATTTATTTCTCTTTTTACCTTTTTTTTAGTCTTTTTTATATGATTTTTTATTTTTTTCTATTAAGTTTTTAACTTTTTTCACTTTTTCTATCAACTTCTTAACAAACTATTAATTTTCTATTAACCTTTATTTCACTTCATTTTCATTAGAAAAACATTAGCGTTTCAATATATTTCCACTTTTCAACGGATTATAATATTAATAATACTATTTTTTAATTTTTAAATAATAAATAATAACATAACGATAGAGCATAAAAAAAGGCACAGAAAAATAAAAAATTTCTTGATTTTTTTCTTTGTATAATATATAATATATTATATATTAATTAAGTTGGAAAAATATAGCGTTTTTAATCACGTTTTCTAGGAGATAAAAATGAAAGTAATTTGCGATGGATTAGATTTATCAGATGCAGTGTTAAAAGTTTCTAAAGCTCTTTCAGTTAAAGCAGCAAACCCTATTTTAGAAGGAATAAAAATTACCGCTCAAGGAGAAACTTTGACTCTTCTTGCAACAGATACCGAACTAACTATTCAAAAATCTATTAAAGCAGAAGTTTTGATGGAAGGTGAAACGGTTGTTGTTGGTAAATATTTCGTTGATTTTGCTAAAAAGTTAGAAAACGAACAAGTTGAACTTTCTAGATTATACGACGGACAGTTAGAAATTAAGTATTCTGATTCTGAAAGTGAACTTCAAGTATTCCCTGCAGAAAACTTTCCAAGAATAGAAAAGGAAGAAAACGTTGATTTCTTTAAGATTTCTCAATCTGATTTTAAGGACGTTGTTGAAAAAACCGTTTTCGCTTGTTCAACCGATGATAGCCGTCCCGTTCTAAAAGGATGCCTTTTTGAAATTAACGATGGAATGTTGACAAGCGTTTCTTTGGACGGATTTAGAATGGCAGTAGTTAAAAAGCCTGTTATTTCAGAAGGTAACGTTAAAATAGTTATCCCAGCAAGAGCATTAAACGAAATAACAAGACTTCTTGATTCAGAAAACGAAACTATAACCATTTATATTCAAAAGAACACACTTTTTATAGAACTTGGAAATACTATTTTAATTTCAAGACTTATTGAAGGTGAATTCGTTAAATATAACCATATACTTCCTACTTCTTTTGAAAACGTTGTAACCATTAATAGACAAGCACTTTTAACAAGTATTGAAAGAGCGTCTATCGTTGCAAGAAACGACAGATATAACGTTGTTAAGTTTGATATTAAAGAAGAAGGAATGGGAATTTCTGCTAAATCAGAAGTAGGAAACGTTAATGAAAACGTTCCTATAAATCTAAAAGGAAAAGATTTACTTATTGCGTTTAACGGAAAGTATATAATGGAATACTTAAAAATAACGAACGAAGACTTTATAAATATTAATTTAAATAGTCCTATCGATCCTTGCGTTATAACCCCTGTAACAGGAAACGAATATTTATATTTGGTACTTCCTATTAGAATAAACGCGTAAATTAATTGACAAAATAATAAATTATCTATACAATAGTATAGCAAAAATAAAAAAAAGATAAGCAAACAAAAGGAGATATATTATGAAACAGACTTATCAGCCTAAAAAAAGACAAAGAAGTAAGGTACACGGATTTAGAGCAAGAATGAAGACTCGTTCAGGAAAGAACGTATTAAAGAGAAGACGCAATAAAGGTCGTCATAAACTTTCTGCATAACGAAAAATGGCCATTGATTACAGGTTAAAAAAAGAAAAAGATTTTTCTCTTGTATTTAATAAAGGAAAGAGAGCATTTTCCCGAAACCTGACGATGGTATATTTCCCTTCAAAAGAATTAAAAGTTGGCTTCGCCGTGAGCAAAAAACACGGCGGAAGCGTTAAAAGAAACAGAATTAAAAGACTTTTAAGGGAATCTTTTAGAAGTTTTATGCCGTATTTTGGAAAAAACTTCTTTTTTGTTTTTATACCAAAAGTACAAGAAGAGTATACGTTAAATAATTTTAAGGAAAGTATGGAATATCTTTTCAAAAAAGGTGGATTTTTTCTTAATGAAGAAAATTAGCGTTTATTTTATTAGATTATATCAAAAATATCTTTCAAAAGGAACGTGTATGTACGTTCCATCTTGTTCGGAATATACTTTAGAGGCTATTGAAAAACACGGCTTTATAGTCGGGTGGTTTTTTGGTATAAAAAGAATTTTTAGATGCACGCCTTGGTGTAAGGGTGGTTTTGACAAAGTTCCGGACAAGAAAAAAGACGTTAAATGGGTGTATTAAATGAATATTATTGATTTTGTTGCCCCTGCTGGTGGTAATTTTATTGTAGATATAATGATTTGGCTTGTTAGCTTTTCCGGCATTGTTGGAGGAGTTGTTTTATTTACTTTAGTCTTAAAGTTAATAACCTTCCCCTTTGACTTTGCATCAAGAAAGTCAATGAGAAAAAATTCATTAAAAATGGAAGAAATGCGTCCTGAGTTAGAAAAACTTCAAAAGCAGTACGCAGATAATAAAGATCTTTATCAACAAAAGATGATGGCCCTTTATAGAAAGAACGGCTATTCTATGTTTGGGGCTTGCCTTCCTACTATTTTAACTTTGATTATCTTTATCGTTGCATTGAATGGTTTTACCGATTATTCAAGATACCAAAACAAACTATACTTTTATAATATGAGCAACGCTTATAACAACGTTGTTTATTCTGGTATTGAAATTGACGATAATTATATTACTAGAAACGAAAAGGGCGAAATAGTTATAGACGTTGATATTTTAAATCAAGGTTCTGTTATTGACGTTGAAGGACATCAAATTTTCGTTAATAAAACTGAAAGAGATTATTCTGAAGGCGTTAACGTTGTTGGAAAACAAACTGACGTTGAAATTTATACTACTAATGGTTATACCGTTTATAAGAATAACTACGTTGATTTTTTTGATGAAAGTAGAACTGATAACTGGGCAAAACCAAACTTTACCGTTAGAGAAGGTGTTATTAAAACGGCATCTAATTTGGGTGAAGGAATTGCAAATAAAGAAAATAATTTTTTGAGAATTACTCATAATGAAAGAATACTTTCTTATACAGAGTATGAAGTTATTTATAATCAAGGTAAGGAAAATGCAGAAGACCTTTTAACTGAAACTAAATTTATAGCAGAAATTCAACAAGAAATGGCTGCTAAAAAGTTTAGAGAAGAAAACGTTCCTTTCCTTTGGGTAAAAAATATTTGGGCAACCGATAGTCCGATGAAACATCCGGTAGAAACAAACTGGACTGCGTTTAAGACTGCATACGGTTATACCGATACCGAAATTCCAGACGACTATGCAAAACTTATTGCTAAACTAGATAAAGAAAAAACAGAGCCAAACGGATATTTTATTCTTGTTGTTTTGACGGCAGCGACTTCGTTTGTTATGCAACTTGTGACTGCAAAAGCGCAAAAGGCACAAATGGAATTGCAAACGGTTAACGGACAAGGTGCGCAAACACAAAAAATGATGAAGTGGATGCTTCCTATCATGATGGCTGTTTTTGCTTTTATGTATACGGCTGCTTTCTCTATCTATATTATTTTAAGCTCAACCATAAGCGTTGGAACAACCTTCCTTATAAACTTTATAGTGGATAAAAAATATAAAAAATCTAAAATGAGCGAAGAAGGAAACAAAGTTCGCGGAAGAGTTTACGTTCCAAAGGAAGAAGAAAAGCAAGATAAGAAAGAAGACAAAAAGCAAAAAAAGACGGACGACAAGTTTGCCCACGAAAAAGGCGGAGATTTCTTGTCTGGAACGGCAGATAAAAAGCATATTAGAGGCAGAACAAAATAAGCGTTAATTAAAGCGCATGGAGGATAAAACAATGGAGTTTACAGGCAAGACGGTTGAAGAAGCAATAGCACTTGGTTTAGAAAAGCTTGCTATTACTGAAGAGAAGGCAGAGATAACCGTTATCGAAGAGCCGGTTAAGGGGCTTTTTGGAAGAATGAAAGGGAAAGCGGTGGTTGAAATTAAAAGAAAGGAATCTGACACCGAAAGAGCAGCTGATTTCGTTCAAAGTATTTTAGACGTTATGCAAATAGAGGCTACTGCCGTTTTAACGGGTAACGAAGAAAACCCTGTTATCACTTTAGAAACAAGCGATACAGCTTCTGTTATCGGCTATCGTGGCGAAGTTTTAGATGCTATTCAAACTTTGGCAGGCGCAGTTCTTAATATCGGCAAAAAAGACTATAAAAAAGTTGTTGTCGATTGCGAAAATTATCGTGATAGACGTGAAGAAACTCTCATTAAACTTGCTAAAAAGTTAGAAGAAAAAGCAGTTGAAATGAGAAGAGAAGTTATTTTAGAACCTATGAGTCCGTTTGAAAGAAGAATTATTCACACGGCTTTAGCAGAAAGCGAAACGGTAAAAACAAGAAGTGATGGAAAAGAACCAAACAGATACGTTGTTATCGTTCCAAACGAAAAAGATGAATTTTCAAAGCCTTATAACGCAGGAAAGAATAATAACGACCGCGGTAGAAAGGACGGAAAGAGATTTGATAAAGGCGGAAAAGGAAACAAATTTAACCGTGACAGAAAAGATCGCAAAGGCGGTAGCGGATTTGTTGAACAAAAGAAAAAATCAACTATTTCCTTTGGCACTTATCTTGGAAACAGCTTGAAAGATAAATAATTGATTATACTAAAGAACGCTTTTTACGGCGTTCTTTTTGTAAAAATTAAAGGAAAGGAAAATGAAAGTAAGATTTAACGAAAACCAAGAAATAGTCAAAAAAATTCAAGAAGGACTAGAGAGAACGGGTGGATATTGCCCGTGCAGACTAAAAAGAACGGAAGAAAATAAATGTATGTGTGAAGAGTTTAAATCGCAAATCAAAGACCCTGATTTTGAAGGGTATTGCCATTGTAAACTTTATTATAAATCTAAATAAGGAGAAATTGATATGAAAGAATTAGTAATAACCAAAGAAAACTTTGAAAAGGAAGTTTTCAAATCAGAAAAACCCGTGTTGGTAGATTTTTGGGCAAGCTGGTGTGGACCTTGCATGATGCTTTCCCCTATCATTGAAGAAATTGCAAACGAATACGACGGAAAGGTTGTTGTTGGAAAAGCAAACGTTGACGAGCAAATGGATTTAGCAGTTTCTTTTGGGATTGAAGTTATTCCAACCCTACTTTTCTTTAAGAACGGCGAAGTGGTTAAAAAGACCACGGGCGTTTTAGAAAAAGCAGAAATAGAAAGAATATTAAACAGTTTATAAAAACAAAAAGAGTTCGAATAAGCCGAGTCCCTATAAGGGATTCGGCAACTAAATAAATCCTAAACGGATTTGTGATATTCGTCTAATGACGAGTGATATTGCCTTACGGCAGTTATATTTGCCTAACGGCAAGTTAAGGATTTATTTAATATAACTTCTTCGAGAGAAATATACGAACCTACTGAAGCAGAACCTTGAATTTTTCTCTCGAAAAATATAACGCAAGATTTGTCTTGCATATCACTTTTAGCCACAAGGCTAAAAATAAAACTAAATTATTTTAATCTTTTGTGGATAAGAAAAGCCCACTATATTTCGCCTTAAAGCGAAGTATAGTGGGCTACACTTTTGTATTAAATTTAAAATACCTTAAAGGGTTTCCATAAAATCGAACTCTTTTTTATTACTAATTTATTTAAATATATTAATTATTGTTGTTTTCTCTTTTATGTTTTCTAAAAAGGGTTAAGTAGAAATTTCCGTATAAAACTGCAGAAAGAGCAACTACTACAACACATACAGAGAAAAGAGTGTTAATAATTTCTATGCCGAGCGTTGGGAACAAGAAAATAACGAACATTGATAGATAAACGACAACGGTTGATAGTTTTCCATACCAACGGGAACTGTTTACTGCATCGTTCTTTCTAAAGAACAACAAGCCCCAAATGAAAAGCAAAAGTTCTCTAACAAGCATAATAACCAAAAGGAAAACAATCCACCAGTTTTTAGTTGCAACGCAAATAATCATTGCGGCTTGAGTAAGCTTGTCCGCAAGAGGATCTAAAAACTTTCCTAAATCGGTTATCATATTATATCTTCTTGCAATAAAACCATCAACAACGTCTGTTAGCGCAGAAAGAACAACCACTCCGGCAGCGATTATATGTTGGTTAAACGTGCAATAAAGAACGATAATAACGGGTATGAGCAAAATTCTAATAAAACTCAAAATATTGGGTATAGAAAAAATTTGCTTTTTTGTTAATCTCTTTTTAAATTTCTCGTCCACGACAAGCTCCATTTCGTTTGTATTCACACCCAAAAAATTTTCCATTTTTTTCAAATTAATAAATATAATATCACAAAAAAAGCGCTTTGTCAATTGACAGGGTAAATTTTAACTTTTTCTTGTCATATACCTATTGATTTTTGCCAAATAGGGTGTAAAATATTCTTGCTAACCTAAATTAGCCTTGCATTATTTTTAGGAGTTCTTCAACGGACATTCTAACCATTCCGTCGCCGATTTCTTTGCTCATTTCTTTTGAACTCATGGCAAACCAGTCGTCCGTTTCTGCTAGTCTATCAAGCTTTATCGTTCCCGGGAAAAGGCTTTCTAGCATAGAGCACTCATAAATTCCGGCGTGGTCTGCACCGTAAGTTCCCCTAACGTAGTCAGAAGGCATGCGGATTACCCTTATTTTGTTCCAAGGGCTGTCCTTTTCTGCAAGGTTAGCATAAAAATCTTTATTATCGTTCTTTCCCCACCAGCCAAAGCCTTGTTTATCTTCTAACCATTGCATAATAAGTTTTTTTGCAGCTTTCATGCAGGCCAAGGTCATAGGCATATAATCTTCCGTTTGATGTGCGATTAGAATATAAATGTTCTTTTCAAAACCAGACATAAAGAGCGATTTTAATATACAATACATATAATTCTCAAAAGTGTCGCAATCAACGTGAATGGTGTTGTTTTCAGGTCCACCAACAGCGTAGCTTGCAACCCCATACCATACGGGCGGAAGTATCACGCAGTCGGTTTTTTCGGCAAGCTTTTCGGCAACGCCAAGTGAAACCAAAGTATCGCATCCGTAAGGACATATCGTGCTGTGATATTCCATTGTTCCAACCGGTATAAGAACAGGCCAACCTTCTTTTTTTGCTTTTTCGGCTTCCTTTGGATAGCCGAATTCCATTTTAAAACTCATAAAATCTTCCTTTTGGCTGTTGCCATTTCTATCTTTTAATTTTTCCGTTTTCCACGGTTATTTTTGTTATAGGTTTGTTTTTAAACACCGTTCGGTCAAGGTGTGTGGTGGTGAAAACCGTCTGTATATGCTCGACTGCGTTTATAAGTTTTCTTTGGCGCTTTTTGTCAAGTTCACTCAAAACGTCGTCGAGTATCAAAATGGGGTATTCGTTAAACTTATTATAAAAAGTTTCGGTTTCTGCAAGTTTTAGTGAGAGAGCAACCGTCCTTTGTTGACCTTGAGAGCCATATAGTTTAACGTCTTCCCCGTTAAGGGTGAATTTTATATCGTCCCTATGCGGTCCTATCGAAGTAAATCCAAGCCTCATATCGCGCTCTATCCCCGTTTTAAGGTCTTGATAGAGTGCATATTGAATTTCTTCTTCCGTGCCGTAATAACCGCTTTCAGTCTTCATTTTAAGCGTTTCTTTGCCATCTGAAAGTATTGCGTGCTTTTCTTCTGCAATAGGTGAAATTTGGGTTAAAAATTCGTTTCTGCTCTTTATGATTTTTGCCGCTTGCCTAGATAGTTGTTCGTCCCAAATAGGAAGGGTTTCTCTAATAAGCAGTTGGTCTGGATCTTTTAGCAAATTATTCCTTTGAGAAAGGATTTTATTATAGCGTTGAAGGGCGTAGAAGTAGTTTTTAGACATTTGAGAAAGAGAAACGTTTAGAAATCTTCTTCTGTCTTCCGGGCTTTCTTGAACGAGTTTTAGTTCGCTTGGGTTAAAGAAAACGCTGTTTATATTCCCCAAAAGTTCGCCTATTTTTAGAACTTGAATTCCGTTTATATAAACGGATTTTTTATCGTTTTTATTAAAGTCTATTTTTACCGTTACGTCGCCGTAATTAGAGCAAGCCGTTCCCGAGATTTCTGCCCTTTCTTCCCCGTTTTTTATAACCAGCCTATCTTTATTTGCGCGTGGCGAATATCCCGTGCAAAGGAAAAAGATTGCCTCTGCTGCGTTGGTTTTACCTTGGGCATTTGAACCTAGTAGAATATTTATTCCGTCAGAAAAATTTATTTCTTCGCTTTCGTAATTACGGAAATTTTTTAGTTTTAACGTTTTAATGTGCATAGTTTTATAAAAAATTTAAAAAATCTTTGCGTAATGGCTTTATTTTAATTTAAAAATATTATATAATATCTTTTACTTAAATGCAACTATTAAAGAGGAAATCGTATGGAAAAAGAAAATTACGAAATTTTGTGGGAACAAACCTTTTTGCCCGAAATAGAAAAAACGGTTAGTTCTCTCGCTTTCGAAACGTACGTTAAGCAAATCACCCCAGTAGATATCAAGGGCAATAAAATAATCTTTTGCACCAAAAGCAAACTTTTTGCAGACACCGTTGCTTCTAGCAATGGAAACGGCATTGGCGCTAAAATAAAAGAAGTCATACAAAAGAGCAATACTTATATTACCGATTTCGAAGTTGTCGTTGCAGAAAATAGAGAAGATTATCTTAAACTTGTTGGGGAATCTGAAAAAGAAGACGTGATGGGCGCTGGCTCTCCCGTTAACCCAAAATTTACTTTTGATTCGTTTGTTGTTGGACCATCTAACGAATTCCTTTTTGCTGCTGCAAAAGCAGTTGCAGAAACACCGGGCGATGCTTATAACCCACTCTTTATTCACGGTGGCACGGGACTTGGTAAAACGCATATTTTGATGGCTATTGCAAACTATTTGAGAATAAAAAAGCCATCGCTTAACGTTTTATACGCTACTTGCGAACACTTTACCAACCAAATGGTGGAAAGTCTTTCTAAAGGTAGACTCACCCCTGCCGATTTTAGAAGAAAATATAGAAACGTGGACGTTCTTCTTATTGACGACGTTCAGTTCCTTGCAAAAAAGCAAAGCACCCAAACGGAATTTTTTAACACCTTTAACGAACTTGTTGCCCAAAATAAGCAAATCGTTTTAACTTCTGACAGACCACCACACGAAATAGAATTTTTGGAAGAAAGACTTCGCACACGTTTTGAGGGTGGACTTTTAGCAGACGTTCAAACACCTGATATTGAAACTAGAATTGCTATCTTAAAGAGAAAGGCAGAAGAGCAAAAGTGTATCGTTGACATTAAGGTTTTAAGCTATATTGCAGAAATGAGCGACACCGATATTCGTTCGCTTATAGGAAAACTCATTAAGGTTGTGTTTGCATCTAGATTGCACGAAAAACCTATTACCATTGAACTTGTTAAAGAGGCGCTAAAAGAGTCTGCAAGCGAAAAGCAAGAAGAATTGCAAGCAGAAGATATTATAAACTGCGTTTGCAATTTCTATAAGATTTCCAAAGCGGATATGCTTGGCAAGAAAAAGAACAAAGAATTCGCTTTCCCCCGCCAAATAAGCATGTATCTCGTTTTAGATATGATGAATCTTCCTAAAGTTAAGGTTGCCAACATCTTTAAGCGTGACCACGCAACCGTTATTTATGCAAGTGACAAAATTGCCGAACAGATAAAGACAGACGATAAACTTGCAGTAGAAATTAATGACATTAGAAAGATGCTACTTAAACAATAGTTTTTACAGCATATTTACTTCGTTGCAGGTCGTTTCTGCCTTGCACGAAAAACTTCGATGAACAAAAAGTTCAATCTCATCTTTATACACAATATAAATACTATATAACTAAAAAACTATTATGACACGATTTATTGAAGGACAATTTGATGCGGTTGTTATCGGCGCAGGACACGCTGGTGTAGAAGCCGCGCTTGCACTTGCCCGCACGGGCTTTAACACGGCTATGCTCACTCTTAATTTAGACAGCATAGCTTTTATGGCGTGCAATCCTTCTATCGGTGGAACGGCAAAAGGACAGATAGTTAGAGAAATAGATGC